>NZ_JBFBFP010000005.1:0-261778 GCF_040684275.1 Streptomyces sp. NPDC091371 | reverse complement strand
GGCGACCGCCAGGCCAACAACGCCCTGCACACGATCGTGCTGGTCCGCATGAAATACGACCAGCGAACCCGCGACTACGTCGCCCGACGCACCGCTGAAGGCATGAACAAGAAGGACATCATGCGCTGCCTGAAACGGTTCGTCGCCCGCGAGATCTACCGCCACCTACCGCACACGACCCCCACCACCACAAAGCACCCACAGACCACTTGACGATCTATAGGAGCTTCAGGCCGTCCCGCCACGGAAAGACAAGAGACTGCCGGGAAACCCCCAAAAGAACGGGCCGGGGGATAAAAGAAGGGGCCGGGTCAGTCAGGGATGTCCGACCCCCCGAGCGAGGGGGCACACCCGGTCTCGGGCCCTCCCAGGCCGGTCCCGGGCCCGGGCAGGCGGCCAGCCATCGCCAAACCTCGACCACAAAGACCTCAGCCCCGACGGGCGCATCAAATCGCTACGCGCTCCTCGAAGACGGCGACCACAGGCTGATTGGGGCTGGTGTGTAGCCGCGGCAGATCGCTACGCGCTTCTCAATGATCAGCGTCCGACTGCCGTCTGGGGCTGGTGGTCGGCGGGCTCGACGTTGTCGACTGCAATGGTGAACTCACGGCCGGACGCACCCCGGATGTACGCCAGTTTCCCCCAATGCTCGCGAGCGAGGGAATCCGAAACGTTCTCGTTGATCACGGCCAACACGACGGCGCAGCAGGCTGTGAAGGACGTACTCATATCGCTCAGCCATCGGACGATTCCTCGATGGAGGACAGGAATCGCTCCCAGCCGTCGTGCGCACGGTCGAGGAGCTCCTGGCATCGCGGTCACCGGCTGCCGGATTACGACGTTCGGGTCAAAGCCATGGATTTACGATGCTACTGAGCATTCCCGGCGGCTATACAGGGGCGTCCACAACTTCGGCCGCATGGCCGTTCGTTCGATTGAGTCGGAGTGTCATGGCAACTCGGTCGTGGAGACGGGGGACGCTGCGGGTCGGTCGACTACCCCCACGCGTCGCACACTGCGGCGTACACGATCAACGTGCACTTCGACACCAAGTGCCGGATGACCGCACCGAACGTCTCCACCGAAGGAAGCCTTTCGCGCTCGCGCTGGTACGGAGGCCGGGAGCAAACACCGATACAAGGGCCAGGCCCGGTTCTACGTGTCCGGCCCCGAAGGCAAGGGTTCGGCCCATGTCTACAACCAGAACGACAGCGAGATCACGTGCACCAAGCACTGAACCGCGTCCTGGCAGCCGCCGTCGTGTGGGTACTTCCCGTACTCACCGCCTGCGGCAGCGGCCGGCAGGAAGACCTGCCTCGTGGCGTCGCGGCCCGTACACCCGCCGCCCCCTCGGCGCCGAGCGCACGGGACACCCGCCTCGCCGGCGCGCTTCCCCTGGTGGCCGGGGAGTGGGGGGAGCAGGGCGGCTCGCACGCTGCGCCGGAACGGCTCACGTGGCAGCGTGATCCGCGCGCGGCCCGTGACGAGCCGCTGAGCGTCGAGGTCAGCGGGCCGGGCCAACCCTGGTACGCGTCCTTCATGGTCCACAAGGCCCTGGACGAGGCCGGCGTCCCGAAGGAGGACACGGCGAACCAGACGGTCCTGGCCTGCGGTACCGGCATCACCGAGCCCGGCTGCCGCATCACGCGCGGCGACGGCGACGGCTGGCGCATCGAGACGTCGGCTCCCGCCCCGGAGAGCCACCCGTACCGTGTCCTGTACGTGCAGTGGCCGTCCGACGGACCGGGGCGGCCGGAGAAGTGGGCGTCATGGCAGCTCCCCACCCCCTGACCGGGATCGCCCCGGACCCCCGTGCGGCGGCCCGCTGGGCCCTGGGCAGGATGGCCTCGGCCGCCGCCGAGGACACCCGCTTCGCCGCGGTGGCCGAAGCCGTCCGGCACCGGGTCCCGCACGAGGTCTCCGGGCGCTACGGGGCGACCGACGCAGCCCGCTTCGAGAGCGGCAAGCCGGATCCCGACGCGCGCGAAACCCTCGACGACGCCTCGACCGCGGAACTGCGCCGGGACGTCTCCGTCGGTACGGATCCGTGCCTCGCGCTCACCGATCCGGCCAGGCTCGTCGGCGCGGTGGCCACCGCCTCCGACGGACGGCTCACGTGGCACGAAGGGCGGCCCGCGGTCGACCTCGTGCTCACCCCAGACCCCGAATCGGCCGATCCGACCGACCCCTGGCTACCGCCGGGGGCCTCCCGCCTGGCCGTCGCCGTCGACGTCCGTTCCGGCCTGCTCCTGCGGGCCGACGCCTTCGACACCCACGGCTGCTTCCGCAGTGGCACGCTCCGCCTCGCCCGCACTTCCGCGGACACGGACCCGGCAGCCCCCGCCCCGGACGGTACGGGCGCCGGCCCCGTACTCGCCCGGATGGCCACCAGCCTCCTCGACCCCGTACGGCTGCGCGCCGAGATCCACGCCGAACCCGGCCTCGACCCGCCCCTGCCGACGGCAGCGCTGCCCTCCCCGCGCCGCTGGACCGTCACCGTGCACAGCCCCAGTGGCACGCTGACCGCCGAGATGAGCGGCGCCTACCGCAGCGACCGGGCGGCCCCGGCCGCCGCCAGGCTCGCCGAACTGCTCACACCGGCCCGCATCGTGTCCCATCTGGCCGACGCCACCCCGACCGGCCCCCACTCCCTCCGCGCCACCGTCCGCCCCCTTCGCACTTTTCCCCTCAGTGCCTGGGCCCCCGAGGAAGACCTCGTCTGCGACTTCACCGTGGACCCGGCCACCGGCATCCTCCTCCACGCCCGGACCACCGACACCGCCTCCCGCGTCCTCTTCCGCTGCGAAGTCCGAACGCTCCACTCCGGGTGAGGGGACACCCCTGTGTCCCCCGGACCGGACATCACGCAAGGACGCCCTAATGGGGGCCTGCGGCTTGCTGAACGAGTTCTTCAAGGGCTTCCCAGGCAGCGGACGAATCGAAGAGCCTGAGGCAAGGCCCCTGTTCTGAGGCCAAGACGGCGTAGTGCTGGGGAATGTAGGAGAGCGCGCCCCAAGGCTCTTCGACATGAGCACGGACCAGGATCCGCCCAAAAGTCGTGCACCGGATCCAAGGGATCAGGAAGAGGTCGGCAAGGTTCGGGGCGATGAGCGAGGGGTGCACTTCCGCGAGGAAATCCGCTCCCGAATGCCGTCAGCCGACGAGGCCGAGCGGCTCTCACTCTCCACGGGCACGCCTGTCATCCAGATCGTCCGCACGGCCTTCACAGGGGACGGGCGGGCCATTGAAGTCAATGAAATGACCCTGGACTCCGCTTCCTACGTGCTGGAGTACGACTTCAGCGCCTGATCGCCACACCCCCAGACTGCAAGCAGTGGCGCGGTCTCGTCACCAGTCTCTGTCCAACACCTGCTGCGAGACCGGGAAGACGTCTGCGCAATCTGGGCACGTGGCTCGGCCGAAGAGGTATGTCACGCCGCGCGCGATCGTCGTGTGGCCGGTGGCGAGGGCAGTCTGGTGCAGGCGAGCGGGCAACGGATCCAGAACGACCGGATCGGCCGGCAGCAGGGGCGCCTTGGGCGGTTCGGTCGTCACGTAGTCACCGGCCGAGGCGAAGGCACCTAGATCGCCGAAGGCGATGAAGAGCGTCGACTCGCACGCTGGGCAGTCGATCTCGTACTCCTCCTCGAACAGTCCCTCCAGCTTTCCCGCACTCCACACTCGTTCGCCTTCGAAGGCCAGGACACACTGCTGGAGGTAGACAAAGGTCGGAGCGTGCTCGGTCGCCGAGTCGAGGAGGTGGCGGGCCACCGGCAGGAGGGCCGCAATCTCCTCGGCGTACCGGGCATCGTGTTCCGCGTCTGAGGCGGAGGCTATGAGGCCGGCCATCTGGACCGCGTCCTGCGGGTTGCCAGGGGCACGACCGGTTGCAATCGCCGCCAGGTACGGGAGGGCAACGAAGCTACCCTCGTGGACATCGTTTAGGTGGCAGAGGTCGTTCCACAGCTCGCTCCACACCTCCTCATAATCCTGACCGCCGAGGCGGGCGAAGGAGGCAGCAAGGGCCGAGTCGTCGGAAGGGTGAATGTTCACACCCGTCATTCTTCCAGCCGTTTCGCGTCGAAAGAGCCCCACGGCGGGCATGCCGAACTGTGCCTGGGTCAGGCGACAGAGCAACCGAAAAGGCCGGACGGTTTGCCCTAATTGAGGGGCGGGTTTGTGGTGTCGTCCTCGCCCTTCCATGGATCCAGATCAGATGGGCCGAGGAATCACCCCTCCAACCTCTTCACCGGCCCCATCAGCCCCAGACGGCCGTCGGACGCCGTCGTGGAGGAGCGCGTAGCGATTTGACGCGCCTGTCGGGGGCTGAGCTCTCTGTGGTCGAGGTTTGGCCGGGGCCGGCCGCCTGCCCGGTCCGGGGAGCGGCTTGGGAGGGCCCGAGGCGGGGCGTGCCCCCTGCCGAGCGGGGTCGGACATCCCTGACCGGCCCGTCCGTTTCCTTTATCCCCCGGCCCGTTCTTTTGGGGGTTTCCCGGCAGTCTCTTGTCTTTCCGGGGCGGGACGGTCGGTCAAGGGCGGCCGAAGGCCGTCGCGTAGCGACGCGAACGAAGTGAGCGCCCTTGAGGGACCGGCCCGACACGGAAGGACTATGGGACTGACGGGAAACCCCCCAGGACGACTCTGATTCCGCCCAGTGCAGGTCCCGCCCCCGCACCCCGGCCCGCCGAACAGAACCGGCAGCCCACGTCACAGCTCCGCTGCAACGGCCCCCGCCCAGGCCGGGGGGTTTGCGGTGGCTCGTAGAATCGGCGGGTGGATACGACCCTGGATGACCCCCTCGTCGGGCGCGTGCTCGATGGCCGCTACCGCGTAGACGCCCGCATCGCGGCCGGCGGCATGGCCACGGTCTACCGGGCCGTCGACACCCGGCTCGACCGCGTGCTCGCGCTGAAGGTGATGCACCCGGCGCTCGCCGCCGACGTCGGCTTCGTCGACCGGTTCATCCGGGAGGCGAAGAGCGTGGCGCGGCTCGCTCACCCCAACGTGGTCGCCGTCTACGACCAGGGCACGGACGGGCCGTACGTGTTCCTCGCCATGGAGTACGTGTCCGGCTGCACCCTGCGCGACGTGCTCCGTGAGCGCGGTGCGCTCCGGCCGCGGGCCGCACTCGACATCCTCGAACCCGTGCTCGCCGCGCTCGGCGCCGCCCACCGGGCCGGCTTCGTGCACCGGGACATGAAGCCCGAGAACGTCCTGATCGGGGACGACGGGCGGGTCAAGGTCGCCGACTTCGGGCTGGTCCGGTCCGTGGACTCCGTGACGAACACCACCGGCTCCGTCCTCGGCACGGTCTCCTACCTGGCCCCCGAGCAGATCGAGAACGGCATCGCCGACACCCGCGTGGACGTCTACGCCTGCGGTGTCGTGCTGTACGAGATGCTGACCGGCGCGAAACCCCACACCGGCGGGACCCCGGCCCAGGTGCTGTACCAGCACCTCCACGAGGACGTACCCGCCCCATCGGCGGCCGTCCCGGGGCTCGCCGTCGGGCTCGACGAGCTCGTCGCGCAGGCCACCGCCCGCAACCCCGACCTGCGTCCCTACGACGCCGCCGCGCTGCTCGGCCTCGCCCGTGAGGCCCGTGCGCTGCTCGGTGACGCCGAGCTGGACGCCGTACCGCCGCAGGCGCGGGCCGAGGAGCGGTCGTCCGCCGAGGACCGCACCGGCGTGATCCCGCGGCCGGTGTCCGCGCAGCAGCCCGTGCACCACACGTCCCGCCTGGAGATGCCGCCGCCTCCCCCGCCGCCGGCGCACCGGCCGGCCGGCACCCGCCTGCCCCGTCGCGGGGTGCTCCTGGTCATCGCCGGGGTGCTGCTCGCCCTCGGTCTCGGCACCGGCGTCTGGTACATCAGCGCCGGCCAGTTCACCCAGGTCCCCAACCTCCTCGGCAAGACGGAGGCGGAGGCCCGCGCCCAGCTGTCCGCCGCCGGGCTCGGGGTGAAGGGGGTCGACCGGAAGTTCAGCGACGCGTTCGACCGCGGAACGGTCATGAACACCGACCCGCCGGGCGGCAAGCGCATCCGCGGCAACGGCGCCGTGAAGATCACCATCTCCCGCGGCCCCCAGGTCGTGGCCGTGCCCAACCTGAAGGGCCGCCCGCTGGAGGAGGCGAAGCAGGAGCTGACGAAGGCCGGGCTGGCTCCGGGCATCGTCACGCAGGCCTTCAGCCAGGACGTCGCCCAGGGCTCGGTGATCAGCACCGACCCGGTGGGCGGCGAGAAGCGGGCGCCCGACACGGCGGTCGCGCTCGTGGTCAGCAAGGGCCGCCCGGTGCCGGTCCCGAGCGTGGTGGGGCTCCCCGCCGACCAGGCGAAGGCGAGCCTGGAGGGCCTGGGCTTCAAGGTCGAGACAGCCCCCGAGCAGGTCAACTCCCCTACCGCGGCCGGTACGGTCGCCAACCAGTCGGTCAGCGCCGGCGCCCAGGCCGCGGCCGGTGACACGATCACGCTGACCGTCTCCAAGGGCCCCCGCCAGCTCCCCGTCCCCAATGTGACGGGCCAGGAAGTGGACGCGGCCCGCAAGGCGCTGGAAGCCGCCGGCTTCAAGGTGAAGGTGGACCGGCCCTTCCTCTCCTTCAGCAACACCGTGGAGAGCCAGTCGGTGCCGGCCGGACAGAACGCCCCCGAGGGCAGCACGATCACCATCAAGACCAAGGGGCTTTGAGCAGCAGTGATACGCAATCCAGTGGGCGGGCACGTCCCCGTGGCGGGCGGCCTCGCCTCGGTCGGGCTGACCTACGCCCGCGAGATGGGCGCCGAGGCCGTCCAGGTCTTCGTCGCCAATCCGCGCGGCTGGGCCACCCCGGTCGGCAGTCCGGCGCAGGACGAGCGGTTCCGGGCGGAGTGCGCGGCGGAGTCGATCCCGGCGTACGTGCACGCGCCGTACCTGATCAACTTCGGCTCGCACACCGAGGCCACCGTCGAGAAGTCGGTGGAGTCACTGCGCCACTCGCTGCGCCGAGGCCGGGAGATCGGCGCGCTCGGGGTGGTCGTGCACACCGGCTCGGCGACCGGGGGCCGCCCGCGCGAGGCGGCGTACGCGCAGGTCAGGGAGCACATGCTGCCGCTGCTGGACGAGCTGACGCACGACGACGACCCCTTCCTGCTGCTGGAGTCCACGGCCGGGCAGGGTTCCTCGCTGTGCTCGACGGCGGAGGAGTTCGGCCCGTACTTCGAGGCGCTCGACCGCCATCCGATGCTCGGCATCTGCCTGGACACCTGCCACATCTTCGCGGCCGGTCACGACCTGGCGGAGCCCGGCGGGACGAAGCAGACCCTCGATCTGCTCGTCGACACGGTCGGGGAGGGCCGGCTGAAGCTGGTCCACGCGAACGACTCCAAGGAGGGCGTCGGCGCCCACAAGGACCGGCACGCCAACATCGGCCAGGGCCACATCGGCCGGGAGGCCTTTGCCGAGCTGTTCACGCACCCGGCGATGGAGGGCGTACCGCTGATCACCGAGACGCCCGGCGGCAAGGAAGGGCATGCGGCGGACGTGGCGCTGCTGAAGGAGCTGCGCGGCGCGCGGTGATCCAAACAATCTGTTGAGGAATACCCCATGGGGGTATACGGTTCTGTCAGATCGACGGAACCGCTACCCGGCTTTTCCCATGAGGGGGCTTTTGTCATGGAGCAGGCGCACGCGCACCACGACCATCACCAACACGGCGAGCACGCGCAGCACGAGGGACACGCGCAGCACGGCGACCACGCCCAGCGCGGCGACCACGCCGGACACGGCAGCCACGACAGCCACGGCGAGCACGCCGACCACAGCAGCCACACCGACCACAGCAACCACGGAGCCCACGCAGCCCACGGCGCCCACGGCAAGGTCAGCTGGGCCATGGCCGCCAAGGCCACCCTGCACTGCCTCACCGGATGCGCCATCGGCGAGGTGCTCGGCATGATCATCGGCACCGCGCTCGGGTGGGGGAACGTCCCGACCATGGTGCTGGCGATCGTGCTGGCGTTCTTCTTCGGCTACGCGCTCACCCTGCGCGGGATCCTCGCCGCCGGCGTGGACTTCCGTACGGCCATTCGGGTGGCTTTCGCCGCCGACACCCTCTCGATCGCCGTCATGGAGCTGATCGACAACGGAGTGATCGCCCTGTGGCCCGGCGCGATGGACGCGCACCTGTCGTCGCCGCTGTTCTGGATCGTCCTCGCGATCGCGCTCGCCGCCGCCTTCGTGATCACGGTCCCGGTCAACAAGTGGATGATCGGCCGCGGCAAGGGCCACGCGGTCGTCCACCAGTACCACCACTGAGGGGTACCACCATCGGGGGATCGCGGACGGCTCCCGCTTACAGCTCGGGGCCGTCCCCCGGCTCCTCCTGGTACGAGTAACGCTGCTCGCGCCAGGGGTCGCCGATGTTGTGGTAGCCCCGCTCCTCCCAGAAGCCCCGGCGGTCGGCGGTCATGTACTCGACGCCGCGGACCCACTTGGGGCCCTTCCAGGCGTACAGGTGCGGGACGACGAGCCGCAGCGGGAAACCGTGCTCGGCGGTGAGCAGTTCGCCGCCCTCGTGGGTGGCGAAGACGGTCCGCTCGGAAGCGAAGTCGGCCAGCCGCATGTTGGAGCTGAAGCCGTACTCGGCCCACACCATCACGTGCGTGACCTGCGGCGCGGGCGGCGCCAGGGCGAGGACGGTACGGGCGAGCACACCGCCCCATTCGGCGCCCTGCATGCTGAACTTCGTCACGCAGTGCAGGTCCGCCACGACCGAGTCGAACGGCAGGGCCGTGAACTCCTCGTGGTTCCAGCAGTGCTTGTCGCCGTCGGCCGTCGCCCCGAAGACGCGGAACTCCCAGCGCTCGGGCTTGAACTTGGGTACGGGCCCGTAGTGGGTGACCGGCCAGCCGCGCTGCAGCCGCTGCCCCGGAGGAAGCTCCGGCTGCTCTGCTCCCGGAGATTCCCGGCTTTCCGGCTGACCCATGACTCCATGGTGACAGACTTGGCGGGGTGGTCATGACCAGGTCTGGGCCAACAACGAGCACCGATCAGGGCATGTCACGGTAACTCCCACTAAGGAGGCACTTACTGGACGGCCCCCAGCGGCGGTGCAAGGATGCGCGCACCTGCCCCGTCACATAGCTGACATTGCCTGGAAGGAGCCTCTGCGATGCAGGGCGACCCCGAGGTCCTTGAGTTTCTGAACGAGCAGCTGACCGGCGAGCTGACGGCCATCAACCAGTACTGGCTGCACTACCGCATCCAGGACAACAAGGGCTGGACCAAGCTCGCCAAGTACACGCGTGAAGAGTCCATCGACGAGATGAAGCACGCGGACAAGATCACCGAGCGCATCCTCATGCTCGACGGTCTGCCGAACTACCAGCGCCTCTTCCACGTGCGTGTCGGCCAGACGATCACGGAGATGTTCCAGGCGGACCGCCAGGTCGAGGTCGAGGCGATCGACCGGCTCAAGCGCGGTATCGAGGTCATGCGCGGCAAGGGCGACGTCACCTCGGCCCGCCTCTTCGAGGAGATCCTGGAGGACGAGGAGCACCACATCGACTACCTCGACACCCAGCTGGAGCTCATCGAGTCCCTGGGTGAGCCGCTGTACATCGCGCAGCTGATCGAGCAGCCGAGCTAGCAGCCGTCAGGCGGCTTCCGCCAGCTCGGGCGCGGGCATCGGCGCCGCCACCGCCGCCAGCTCCGGGTCCGCGGCGAGGACGGCCGCCGCGTTGCCCTTCTCCAGCAGCTCACGGCGCGGGCACGCGCCCCGGCCGAGGATGCCCTGGATGGTGCGCACGCAGGAGCCGCAGTCGGTGCCGGCCTTGGTGGCCGAGGCTATCTGGCGCGGGGTGCAGGCCCCGGCGGCCGCGTGGTCCTTGACCTGCTTGTCGGTGATCCCGAAACACGAGCAGACGTACACGCGGTTCACCTCCCTGGGCGGAATGGTTCGGCGAGCCATCCCCTATTCGGTGAGGCTTACCTAACCGTACCCAAAGTTAGGGTTCCCTAAAAGACCCGGATACGCCGATGGGGCGCGGATCACATCGATCCGCGCCCCATCGTCGTAGGAAGCTACGCCGCAAAGATCGGCTTACTGGTCCCGGTACATCTCCGCGACCAGGAACGCCAGGTCCAGGGACTGGCTGCGGTTGAGACGCGGGTCGCAGGCCGTCTCGTAGCGCTGGTGCAGGTCGTCGACGAAGATCTCGTCGCCGCCGCCCACGCACTCGGTGACATCGTCACCGGTGAGCTCGACGTGGATGCCGCCCGGGTGGGTGCCGAGGCCCTTGTGGACCTCGAAGAAGCCCTTGACCTCGTCGAGCACGTCGTCGAAACGGCGCGTCTTGTGGCCGGAGGCCGCCTCGAAGGTGTTGCCGTGCATCGGGTCGGTGACCCAGGTGACGGTGGCACCGGACGCCGTGACCTTCTCGACGAGCTCGGGGAGCTTGTCGCGGACCTTGTCGGCGCCCATGCGGACGACGAAGGTCAGCCGGCCCGGCTCGCGCTCGGGGTCCAGGCGGTCGATGTACGTCAGCGCCTCGTCCACCGAGGTGGTGGGGCCGAGCTTGATGCCGATCGGGTTGGCGATCTGCGAGCAGAACTCGATGTGCGCGTGGTCCAGCTGGCGGGTGCGCTCACCGATCCAGACCATGTGGCCCGAGGTGTCGTACAGCTTGCCGGTGCGGGAGTCCGTACGGGTCAGCGCGCCCTCGTAGTCGAGCAGCAGCGCCTCGTGGGAGGCGTAGAACTCGACGGCCTTGAACTCGGCCGGGTCGGTGCCACAGGCCTTCATGAAGTTCAGCGCGTTGTCGATCTCCCGCGCGAGCTGCTCGTAGCGCTGCCCGGACGGGGAGGACTTCACGAAGTCCTGGTTCCAGGCGTGCACCTGGCGCAGGTCGGCGTAGCCACCGGTGGTGAAGGCGCGCACCAGGTTCAGCGTCGAGGCCGACGCGTGGTACATGCGCTTCAGCCGCTCGGGGTCCGGGATCCGGGCCTCTTCGGTGAAGGCGAAGCCGTTGACGGAGTCACCGCGGTAGGTCGGCAGGGTGACGCCGTCGCGGGTCTCGGTGTCCTTGGAGCGCGGCTTGGAGTACTGGCCCGCGATGCGGCCGACCTTCACGACGGGCACGGAGGCCGCGTACGTCAGGACGGCGCTCATCTGGAGCAGCGTCTTCAGCTTGGCGCGGATGTGGTCGGCGGACACGGCGTCGAAGGCCTCGGCACAGTCGCCGCCCTGCAGCAGGAACGCCTCGCCCTTGGCGACGGCTCCCAGGCGGGCGCGCAGCTGGTCACACTCGCCCGCGAAGACGAGCGGCGGATACGACTCGAGGTCCGCGACGACAGCGCGCAGTGCCTCGGCATCGGGGTACGAAGGCTGCTGCGCCGCGGGAAGGTCTCGCCAGGTCGCCTTGGCGGCGAGGGCGTGGGTTTCAGCGTTCACGGTCACCTCGTACACATTACGGCGTCGATGGCCCCGTCCAGCCTTCCGACCACCTGATGAGACGGAAGCGGCTCGAAGGTTGACGGAGCCCAAAAATTCGGAATCCATGGTTCATCCCGCGCCATGAGACACATCCTGCGCCCGGAGGGCGATCTGGGCTAAGGTGCGCAGCATGTACGCGCACTCGCACATGAACTGGTGGTGGCCCGCTCCCGGCGGCCCACTCCTCACGCGTACGTAAACGACATTACCGACGCGAAGGCCGCCCCGAGGGGCGGCCTTCCGCGTTTCTTCAACGACGCAGGGGCCGCTCCTCCCACCGGAAGGACGACCCGCCCCCATGTCCCAGCTGCCCCTGGCGATCAGCCGCCTGCTCGACGACTCCTGCCCGCCGTTCGCCCTGCTGCGCCGGCGGACCCCCGGCCGCGACCACGACACCGTCGAGGTGCTCCTCGGCCCGGTCCATGAGGCCGAGCGCCTCGCCGACCTGCCCGTCCGCGAGCTGCCCACCCTCGCCCTGGTCCCCTTCCGGCAGATCCGGGAGCGCGGATTCGACGTACGCGACGACGGCACGCCGCTGAGCGTGCTGGTCGCGGAGGAGGCGTACGAGGTCCCCCTTGCAGAGGCACTGGCCGCGCTGCCCGCGCACGCCGTACGGGTCGACGGGGGCGGGTTCGACGTCCCCGACGAGGAGTACGCGGCCACCGTCGAGCGGGTCATCGAGGACGAGATCGGCCGCGGCGAGGGCGCGAACTTCGTCATCCGGCGCACCTACGAGGGCCGGATCGACGGCTTCGGCCGGGCCGACGCCCTCGCCCTGTTCCGCCGGCTGCTGGAGGGCGAGCGGGGCGCGTATTGGACGTACGTCGTCCACACCGGGGAGCGCACGCTGGTGGGGGCCAGCCCGGAGGTGCACGTCCGGATGGCGGGCGGGACCGTCGTCATGAACCCCATCAGCGGCACGTACCGCTATCCGGCCGGCGGCCCCACCGTGGACTCGCTGCTCTCCTTCCTCGGCGACCGCAAGGAGACCGAGGAGCTGTCGATGGTGGTCGACGAGGAGCTCAAGATGATGTGCACGGTCGGCGACCGGGGCGGGGTCGTCGTCGGCCCCCGCCTGAAGGAGATGTCCCACCTCGCGCACACCGAGTACGAGCTGCGCGGGCGCTCCTCCCTGGACGTACGGGAGGTGCTGCGCGAGACGATGTTCGCGGCGACGGTGACCGGCTCGCCGGTGCAGAACGCCTGCCGGGTGATCGAACGGTACGAGGCCGGCGGGCGCGGCTACTACGCGGGCGCGCTGGCCCTGCTGGGGCTCGACGCCTCCGGAGCCCAGAGCCTCGACTCCCCCATCCTGATCCGCACCGCCGACATCGCCCCCGACGGTGTGCTGCGGGTGCCGGTCGGCGCCACGCTCGTGCGGCACTCCGACCCGGCGGGCGAGGTCGCGGAGACCCACGCCAAGGCCGCCGGGGTACTGGCGGCCCTCGGGGTCCGGCCGGCCGCGCCCCGGCCGGCCTTCGAGGGGGCCCGGCTGGCGGAGGACCCCCGGGTGCAGGCCGCGCTGGCGGCCCGGCGGGCGGACCTGGCGCCGTTCTGGCTGCGGATGCAGGAGCAGCCCCCGTCCCCGGCCGGCCACGCACTGGTGGTCGACGGCGAGGACACCTTCACGGCGATGCTGGCGCACGTGCTGCGGGTGGCGGGGCTGGAGGTGACCGTACGCCGCTACGACGATCCGGGCCTGCGGGCGGCGGCCCTGGCCTGGGAGGGCCCGATCGTGCTGGGCCCGGGCCCGGGCAACCCGGCGGACGCCGCCGACCCGAAGATGCGGATGCTGCGGGCGCTGGCCGCGGAACTCCTCGCGGGGCACCGGGGCGGGCTGCTCGGGGTCTGCCTGGGGCACGAGCTGCTGGCGGCGGAGCTCGGACTGCCGCTGGTCCGCAAGGCGGAGCCGGCGCAGGGGGCGCAGACGCGGATCGACCTGTTCGGGGCGGAGGAGGTGGTCGGCTTCTACAACACGTACACCGCGTATTGCGCCGAGGGCTCCGAGCCGGGTGGTGTGGAGGTCTCCCGGGATCCCGTGACGGGTGAGGTCCACGCGATCCGCTCCGCGGCGGGTGGCTTCGCGGGGGTCCAGTTCCACCCGGAGTCGGTCCTCACCCTGCGCGGCGCGGAGCTGCTGCGTGAGCTGGTGGCCGGGGCCTCCGTGCGGGCCTGATCCGCTGCGACGCGGGGCCTTCCCCCACCCCGCCCCTTCCCGAAACTGGGGGCTCAAACGCCGGACCGGCTGGGAGATCCAGCCTCGCCGGCGTTTGAGGCGCGGGGTCTGGGGCGGAGCCCCAGGAAACGGAGAAAGGGCGGGGCGGGGACCGGCTCCGCGCAGCGGCACCCGCACCCGACCGGAGTCAGGAGGGCACGAGCGTGTTCTCGGAGCGACGGCCCGCCAGGTAGTCGGCCACGTTCCGGACGGTGGTGTCGATGATCTGCCCCACCGCGTCCGTCGTGTAGTACGCCTGGTGCGAGGTCACCACCACGTTCGGGAAGGTGACCAGCCTGGCCAGGGTGTCGTCCTCCACGGCCACCAGGGACTTGTCGAGGAAGAACACCCCCGCCTCGGCCTCGTACACGTCCAGGCCGACCCCGGCGAACCGGCCGGCCCGCAGTTCCGAGACGAGCGCGTCCGTGTCGACCAGGCCGCCGCGGCTGGAGTTCACCAGGATCGCGTCGTCCCGCATCAGCCGCAGAGCCGCCGAGTCGATGATGTGGTGCGTGGCCTCCAGCAGCGGTACGTGCAGGCTGATCAGGTCCGAGGAGGCGAACAGCTCCTCCTTGTCCACGTACTTCATGCCGAGCTCCACGCACGCCGGGTTCTGCGCCACGTCCCAGCCCAGCAGGTTCATGCCGAAGCCGTGCGCGATCCGGGTGAAGGCCTCGCCGATCTTGCCGGTGCCGAGCACGCCCACCGTGCGGCCGCGCATGTCGCGGCCCATCAGGCCGTTCAGGCGGAAGTCGAAGTCCCGGGTGCGGTTCGAGGCGCGGACGATCCGCCGGTTCACGGCCATCGCCAGGGCCCAGGCGAACTCGGCCACCGAGTAGGGCGAGTAGTAGGAGACCCGGCTGACCGTCATGCCCAGCCGGCGGGCCACGTCGAGGTCGATGTTGTTGAAGCCGGTGGACCGCTGGGCGATCAGCTTCGTTCCGCCCGCCGCCAGGATCCGCAGCACCCGGCCGTTCAGGTCGGCGTTCACGCTGGAGGAGACGACCTCGTACCCGGCCGCGATCGGCGCGGTGTCCTCGCTCAGGAAGACGTCGAGGCAGCGGACCTCGTGCTGCCCGTCGAAGGCCTGTTCCAGGAGCGGCTTCTCGTCGGCGGTCACACCGAAGGCCAGGATCTCCACGCTTTGCTCCCGCAGGTAGGAGGTAGGACCATGGGTCGTTTGTCACCATACGACCCATGTCCCCCGACCGCTCAGCCGAAGAAGACCCCGACCTCCTCGTACAGCGCCGGGTCCACCGTCTTCAGCTTCGCCGTGGCCTCGGCGATCGGCACGCGGACGATGTCCGTCCCCTTGAGCGCGACCATCTTGCCGAAGTCCCGCTCGCGCACCGCGTCGATCGCGTGCAGGCCGAACCGGGTGGCCAGCCAGCGGTCGAAGGCGCTCGGCGTGCCGCCCCGCTGGATGTGGCCGAGCACGGTCGTGCGGGCTTCCTTGCCTGTCCTCGCCTCGATCTCCTTCGCGAGCCACTCGCCCACGCCGGAGAGCCGGACGTGCCCGAAGGAGTCCTTGGTGGCGTCCTTCAGCACCATGTCCCCGTCCTTGGGCATGGCGCCCTCGGCGACGACCACGATCGGTGCGTAGCTCGCCTTGAAACGGGAGGTGACCCAGGCGCAGACCTGGTCCAGGTCGAAGCGCTGCTCCGGGATCAGGATGACGTTGGCGCCGCCCGCGAGCCCCGAGTGCAGGGCGATCCAGCCGGCGTGCCGGCCCATGACCTCGACGACCAGGACGCGCATGTGCGATTCGGCCGTGGTGTGCAGCCGGTCGATGGCCTCGGTGGCGATGCCGACGGCGGTGTCGAAGCCGAAGGTGTAGTCCGTCGCCGACAGGTCGTTGTCGATGGTCTTCGGCACGCCGACGCAGGGGATGCCGTACTCCTCGTACAGCTTGGCGGCGACCCCGAGGGTGTCCTCGCCGCCGATCGCGATGAGCGCGTCGACCTCGTACTTGACGAGGTTCTCCTTGATCCGCCGGACCCCGTCCTCCACCTTGAACGGGTTGGTGCGCGAGGAGCCGAGGATGGTGCCGCCGCGGGGCAGGATGCCGCGGACGGCGGGGATGTCCAGGGGGACGGTGGCGCCTTCGACCGCGCCCCGCCAGCCGTCCTTGAACCCGATGAACCCGTAGCCGTACTCCTGCTCGCCCTTGCGTACGACGCCGCGGATCACCGCGTTGAGCCCGGGGCAGTCTCCGCCGCCGGTCAGCACTCCGACCTTCATTGCATCTCCCTTCGCCATGACGGCCACGCTAGTGGTGACGCAGGTCACAGCAAGGGGGGTGGAGTGCCAATTCC
Source organism: Streptomyces sp. NPDC091371 (assembly GCF_040684275.1). Lineage (NCBI taxonomy): Bacteria > Bacillati > Actinomycetota > Actinomycetes > Kitasatosporales > Streptomycetaceae > Streptomyces > Streptomyces sp. NPDC091371. Next base: position 245,781 of record NZ_JBFBFP010000005.1, on the reverse strand, counting down.
GGTGGAATCGCGGGGCGTTGCGTACGCCCGTTCACTCGTACGAGGAGTAAGTACGACGTTCGACCGGGCGTCGCGGCGGCTACGCGTCGTCGAGGCCGCGTTCTATGGCGTACCGGACGAGCTCCACCCGGTTGTGCAACTGGAGCTTGCCCAGGGTGTTCTGGACGTGGTTCTGGACCGTGCGGTGCGAGATGACCAGCCGTTCCGCGATCTGCTTGTACGACAACCCCTTGGCCACCAGCCGCAGCACCTCGGTCTCCCGGTCGGTCAGCTGGGGGGCCTTCGGCTCGTCGGAGGCGGTCGGCGCCGGGTCGGTGGCCAGGCGGCGGTACTCGCCGAGGACGAGCCCGGCCAGGCCGGGGGTGAAGACCGGGTCGCCGGCGGCGGTGCGGCGTACCGCGTCGATCAGCTCCTGGGCGCCCGCGGACTTCAGCAGGTAGCCGGTCGCGCCGGACTTCACCGCCTCCAGGACGTCCGCGTGCTCGCCGCTCGCCGACAGGACGAGGACGCGCAGGGCGGGGTTGGCGCCGACCAGCTCCTTGCAGACCTGGACCCCGGGCATGCCGGGCAGGTTGAGGTCGAGGACCAGGACGTGCGGGGTGACCGCGCCGGCCCGGCGGACGGCCTCGGGGCCGTCGCCGGCGGTGGCCACCACGTCGAAGCCCGCGGCGGCCAGGTCGCGGGCGACCGCGTCCCGCCACATCGGGTGGTCGTCGACGACCATCACCTTGATCTCGTTCAACTCGGTCCGCTCGCTCATCACTTGGCCGTCCTCCCCCTGGGTACTTTCAGTTCCACTTCGGTGCCCTGTCCGGGGACGGACACCAGCTCGGCGCTGCCGCCGAGGTCACGCAGCCGACCGCGGATGGACAGGGCGACGCCCATCCGTCCCTCGCCCTCGGCCTGGTCGAGCCGGCCCGCCGGGATGCCCGGGCCGTCGTCGCGGACGGTGACGATCACCTCGTCGCCCCAGTCCTCGACCAGGATCCAGGCCCTGGCCTCCACCCCGGCGTGCTTGCGCACGTTGTCGAGGGCGGCGCCGACCGCCGCGGCCAGCTCCTTCGCGGCGGGCACCGGCAGCTCCACCGGGGTGCCGGGCTCGGCAAAGCTGACCCGGGAGCCGGCGTGCGGGGCGAGGAGCGTCCGCAGATCGACCTCGCCCTCGTCGGCGCCGGGCTCCTCCACCTCGTACGAGGCCACCAGCGCGCCCAGCGACTCGTCGCGGGAGATCCGGGAGGGGTGCACGAGCCCGCTGGAGACCAGCGTGCGCAGAGCCACCTCCTGTTCGCCCGCCATCCGGCCGAGTTCGGCCGCCTCGCCGCCCAGTTCGGTGCCGCGCCGCTGGACCATGGCGAGGACCTGGAGGACCCCGTCGTGGATGTCGCGGGCGAGGCGCTCGCGTTCGCGGGTGGCGGCCTCGATCTCCAGGGCGCGGGCCAGGGTGGCCTCGCTGGCCCGGGCGACCTCGACGACGTAGCCGATGGCGATGGACGCGACCCAGACGAGCAGCACGTTGTGCAGGGTGTCGCGGGTGGGGTCGCCGCCGTGGATGGCCACGTTGGCGACGGCCACGAAGGTGGAGGCGAAGCAGGCCCAGCGCCAGCCGCCCTTGAGGGCGAAGGCGAGGACCGCGCCGGCGGTCCAGATGCTGGGGAGGGTCGGGCCGCCCTCGGCGATCCGCTTGTGGGTGTCGGCGACCGGGGTGAGCGCTATCCCGATGAGCGCGACGGCGAGGTCGGCGCAGAGGAAGCGCTTGGTGCAACTGGCGGCGTTGGCCACCTTGGAGGAGGTGGCCAGGGTCCAGACCGCGAGGACGGCGAGATAGCCGATCGCGACGCCGGGCTGGTCGAACCGCTTGTACGCGGAGGCGAACAGCAGCGCCGCGTAGACCATCGTCAGCAGCCGGTACGCCGTCAGGGCACGCCAGAGCGGCTGCTCGACCGACATGCGCACGACGCGTTCGCGTTTCGCCATCTCCCCCACCCCCGCGCCGCGGCGGTCGGTAACGCCGCCGCCCGCCCTACTCCGGCTTGCTGTCCTTGTTCTGCTTCTCGGCCTTCTCGGCCTTCTCCGCGTCGGCGATCTGCCGTTTGGCCGCCGTCGCGTAGATGTCCACGTACTCCTGGCCGGACAGCTTCATGATCTCGTACATGACCTCGTCGGTCACCGAGCGCAGGATGAAGCGGTCGCCGTCCATGCCGTGGTAGCGGCTGAAGTCCAGCGGCTTGCCGATCCGGATCCCCGGGCGCATCAGCTTGGGGACCACCTTGCCGGGCGGCTGGATCTTCTCCGTGTCGATCATCGCGACGGGGATCACGGGCGCGCCGGTGGCCAGGGCCACCCGGGCCAGCCCGCCGGGCTTGCCCCGGTAGAGGCGGCCGTCGGGTGAACGCGTCCCCTCGGGGTAGATACCGAACAGCTCCCCGCGCTCGATGACCTCGATGCCGCTCTTGATGGCGGCCTCGCCGGCCCCGCGAGCACCGGAGCGGTCCACCGGGAGCTGGCCGACGCCCTTGAAGAAGGCGGCCGTCAGCTTGCCCTTGACGCCCGGGGAGGTGAAGTACTCCGCCTTCGCGATGAAGGTGACCTTCCGGTCCAGTACGGCCGGCAGGAAGAAGGAGTCGGAGAAGGACAGGTGGTTGCTCGCGAGGATCGCCGGCCCCTCGGCGGGAATGTTCTCGAGGCCCTCCACCCACGGCCTGAAGGCGAGCTTCAGGGACCCTCCGATGGAGAACTTCATAGCGCCGTAGATCAACTGATGAGCCTTCCTGTGTCCTGTCGATCAGACCTTATCCCCTGGCTCCCCCGGCAGCGGTCCGACGACCCTGGTCGGTGCCACCCCGGTCGCGTACGGTGAAGTCACACAGAGCAACGCACCCACCTGATGTACATCATGATCAAGGAGACCCTGGTGCCCGTCCTCCCTGGAGCCGAGCCGTTCCGCCACGAGGGCGGAGAGGTCGGCGTCCTTCTCTGCCACGGCTTCACCGGTTCCCCGCAGTCGCTGCGCCCCTGGGCCGAGTACCTCGCCGGGAAGGGGCTCACGGTGTCCCTGCCGCTGCTGCCCGGGCACGGGACGCGATGGCAGGACATGCAGCTCACGGGCTGGCAGGACTGGTACGCGGAGGTCGACCGGGCGCTGCGCGAGCTGCTGGACCGGTGCGAGCGGGTGTTCGTCTTCGGGCTGTCGATGGGCGGCGCGCTGACCCTTCGGCTGGCCGCCAAGCACGGGGACGCGATCAGCGGCATCGTCCTGGTCAACCCCGCCAACAAGGTGCACGACCCGCTGGCGGTCACCCTGCCGGTGGCGAAGCACTTCATCCGCTCGACGCCGGGCATCGCCAGTGACATCGCGAAGCCGGGCTCGGACGAGGTGGGCTACGACCGGGTGCCGACCAGGGCCGCGCACTCCCTGCGCAAGTTCCTCCAGCTCGTGGACGCCGAGCTGCCGCAGGTGACGCAGCCGCTGCTGCTGCTGCACAGCCCGCAGGACCACGTCGTCCCGCCGGCCGACTCGGCGCGGGTCCTGGCGCGCGTCTCGTCGACGGACGTCACCGAAACGCTGCTGGAACAGAGCTACCACGTCGCGACGTTGGACCATGACGCGGAGCGCATCTTCGAGGGCAGCTTCGCCTTCATCGGCCGACTGGCGCAGGACATGGACAGCAGGGAGGGGGCGGAGGCGGGTGGCTGAGCACGAGGAGCAGTCGGGCGGAGTTCCGCCGCTGGACGAGGAAGCGGCGTGGGCGGCGATCGTCGCCGGCTACGGGCAGGAGCCGCCGGACCCGCCGGGGGCCAGGCCGTTCCGGCCCATCGAGAACCTGCTGCTGCCGGAGGAGGACGTGAAGCCGTCTCCGCCGGACGCGGAGGCGGGAGCGGACACGGAGCCGAAGGCCGAGCCGGAGCCGCCGGCTGCGCCTGCTCTGGGCAGCTCGGTGGTCTTCGCCCCGGGCGTGGGCATGGCGGGTCCGGGTCCTCGCGACCATTCCCTGGCGGAGCCGAAGGACGAGGACGAGGGACACTTCGTCCAGCCCGAACCGGAGCTCCCGGAGGCGGACACCACGTCGAAGTTCGCCTGGCTGGCGGTGGTCGGCGGCCCGGTGCTGTTGCTGCTGGCGGTGCTGCTGCAGTGGGAGATGACGTGGTGGCTGACGACGCTGGGCATCGGCGGCTTCCTGGGCGGCTTCGCGACGCTGGTCGCGCGGATGGCGCAGGGCGACGACGATGACGACGACCCGGGTCGCGGCGCCGTCGTCTAGGCCGGGGCCCCTGGGGCTCCGCCCCAGACCCCGCTCCTCAATCGCCGGACGGGCTGGAACCTCCAGCCCCGCCGGCGTTTGAGGCGCGGGGGTCCGGGGGCCGGCCCCCGGTAGCGGCGGCGCGCCGGACCGTTCGGCTACCCCCCAGCCGGGAGGCGAACGGCTGCCAGGACCGGGAGGTGGTCCGTGGCCGTGCGGAGGTCGCGGGAGGAGACCCCCGGCAGCCCCGCAGGGACACCGCAGGCCAGCACCTCCACCCCCCGCGAGGCGAACACCGCGTCGATGCGGCGGTCCGGCGCCGCCGCCGGGAAGGTCGGCTCCCCGCCCCAGGGGGCGACCGACCAGCAGTCCTGGAAGGTCTCGGAGAGCCGGCTGAAGGCCGGGCCCCCCGGGGTCTCGTTCACGTCACCGGCCACGATCGCGTACGGCACGTCCATCGAGGCGACCCGGTCCAGGAGGAGCCCCGCCTGCGCCCCGCGTTCGGCCTTGTCCAGCGACAGGTGGGTGCTGACGACCCCCACCCGGGCCCCCGCGAAGCGGACCACCGCCGTGGCGAGGCCCCGCCGGTGCAGGCCGGGGGTCAGCGGCAGCAGCACGTCCTCACTGCGCTCCACGAAGGCCCGTAGCGAGCACAGCAGCAGCGGACCGGCCGCCGTGGCGCCGCCGCTCAGCACCACCAGTTCGGACTTCGCGGCGAGCCGTGCCGCGTGCTTGCGCCACCGGAAGAACAGGGGCGCTTCCTGGACGAAGACCAGGTCGGGTTCGCACGCCCGGATGACCCTGGCCAGGGCGTCCTCGTCGTCGCGCAGCGAGCGGATGTTGTAGCTGAGGACCCGGATCACGGCAGAACCGTCCGGCTCCGTACGGGACTTCGGCAGCGAAGGCAGCAACTGGTCCATGCCCGCAAGATATGCGGCCGCCCGCCGCTCCCCCAGGGGGCGCGGCGGGCGGTCCGGGAGCAATTGGGCGTCAGCCCTGGCGGGCCAGGTCCGCCGCGCCGACGAGCCCGGCCTTGCCGCCGAGCTGAGCGGCCAGCACCTGCGCGTGCGGGCGCCAGGCGCCGCCGACCAGCCAGCGCTTGAAGGACTTGCGGATCGGGTCGAGGACGAGGTCGCCCTCGTCGGAGACCCCGCCGCCGACGATGAACGCCGACGGGTCGAAAAGGGAAGCCAGGTCGGCCAGCCCGGCTCCGGCCCAGCGGGCCAGCTCGCGGAAGGCGTCGATCGCGACCAGGTCACCGGCCCGCGCGGCCTGGCTGATGTGCTTGCCCTCGATGCCCTCGGGGGTGCCGTCGCCGAGCGCGAGCAGGGCCACCGCGTTCTCGGGGGTGGCGTTGGCGCGCTGCTTCGCGTACCGGACCAGCGCGCGCCCGGAGGCGTACTGCTCCCAGCAGCCCTGGCTGCCGCAGCCGCACAGCAGGCCGTCGGGGACGACGCGGATGTGCCCGAACTCGGCGGCGACGCCGAAGCGTCCGCGCCGCAGCTTGTTGCCGATGATGATGCCGCCGCCCAGGCCGGTGCCGAGCGTGATGCAGATGACGTCCTCGTGGCCCTGGCCGGCGCCGAAGCGGTACTCGCCCCAGGCCGCGCAGTTCGCGTCGTTCTCGACGACCACGGGCAGGCCGATGCGCTGCTCGACCTTGTCCTTGAGCGGCTCGTGGCGCCAGTTGATGTTCGGCGCGAAGAGCACGGTGGCGCGCTTGTCGTCCACGTATCCGGCGGCGCCGATGCCGACCGCGTCGATGGTGTGGTTGCTGCTGACCTCGGCGACGGCGGCGCAGATGGCCTCCGTCACGCCGTCCGCGGTCGGCGGGGTGGGCACCTTGTACGTCTCAAGGATGGTGCCCTCTTCGTCGACCACGCCGGCCGCGATCTTCGTGCCGCCGATGTCGACGCCGATGGTGAGTCCCATTAGTCCCTCGGTTTCCGGTCAAACCCCGCCACGGCCAACCGTACCCGAGGGCGCGGGAGGATCAGTCGAGATCGATCCGCTGGCCGGGGCCTGCGTCGGGGCCCTCGTCGCGCGGGTCGCGGTCCTGGGGTGCCGTGCGGGGGGCCGGGGGCTCGTCGCGCGTCCAGCGGCGTTCGTGGCCCTCGACGGCGGAGCGGTAGGCGGCGAGGAGCTCGGAACCGGCTGCCGCGAGGTGGTCGAAGACCTCGGGGTTGCGCTCGATGACGGGCTTGGCCGCGGTCTTGGCCTGGTCGACGAACTGGCGTACCGCGCCCTGTGCGGCGGCTCCGAACAGCGGGTTGTTCAGGGAGGAGACCTTGTCGGCGACGGCCTCGAAGAGCTTGAACAGCTCCTCGGCGGCGGTCCCGGTGGACCCGGCGCCGGTCTGGCCCTGTCCGCGCAGGCGCTCCTTCTCGGCGGCGAGGTCCTCGGCGCAGGCCTTGGCCCAGGCGTCGTCGTCGGTGGGTCGTTCGGTGGCCTCGCTCATCGCGGATTCTCCTTGCGGGCGTTCGGTGCGGCCTCTTTCGACCTTACCCGAATGGGGGTACGCGGATCAGGCTGCTTCAGGGCGTACGGGGCCACAGGCCCGGGTCCGGGGTGAAGCGGATGCGGAGCACGCCGTCGGCGAGGGCGGCGCCGGAGACGGAGCAGCGGCGCAGGACGGAGGGCAGCGGAACGATCCTGCGGTAGGGGCCGGCGGTGAGGAGCAGCTCGTCGCCGCGGCGGATCAGGTCGAGCTCGCTCTTGCGGGCGCCGGGCAGCGGCACCTCCCAGACGAGCACCCCGTCCTCGGCGCGGCGGTCCTCGACGGCCCAGCCGCGGCGGGGTGCCGGCGGCTGCGGCACGAGCCCGGCCGTTTCCGCGAGGAGGGCCAGGTCCTGGGGGCCGCGGGGGTCCCGGCCGAGGTGGGCGAGGGGGATCACCGGGAGTTCGGCGGCCCACTCTGCGGCGTGCTTCTCCTGCTGGGCGGCGAGGCCGGTGAGCCAGGGGTCGGCCGAGCCCTGCGGGAGGAGCCGGTTGGCGACGACGGCGGAGACGGGCAGCTGCTGGAGTGCGAGCCCGAGCCGGCCGAGGCGCAGCGCGTCGGCGGAGGCCGGTCCCGGCTCGGCGACGAGCCGTACCTCGGTGGTGTCGGCCTCGACGACGGCCTGCACGGCGGCGAGCTCCTCGTCCCAGCGGGCGGCGGTCTCGTAGAGCCACTGCGCGGGCATGGGCACTCCGGCCAGCTGGGCCAGTACGGGACGCAGCGCGCGGGCGGCCTGGCGCTCCGCGGGGAGCAGGCGGGCGAGGTAGCGGCGCAGCTGGGCGGGGAGGGCGAGGGTGGTGACGGCCCGGTGGAGCGGGGGCAGGTCGACGACGACGAGGTCGGTGTCGGGCGCGGTGGCCGCCCGGCGGACGGCGCGGAGCAGGGCGAACTCCTCGGCGCCGGGCAGCTCGGTGAGCTCCTCGGCCGTGAGGGGGCGGGCCCCGACCATCCCGAGCAGCGCGGAGCCGCGCTCCTGGAGGGCGACGATCTCGTCCCGGAACTCCTGGCCGGAGTCCAGGCGGGCCACGCGGAGCCGGTCGGCCGGTTCGACTCCGTCGGCGGTCAGCAGCACTACCCGGCGGCCTTCGCGTGCGGCGGCGATGGCGGTGGCCGCGGCCACGGTGGACTTCCCGGCTCCGCCGGGGCCGGTGATCAGCAGGGTGTGCACGTCGCTCCGCGTGGGTGTGAGGTCCGCCGCCGCCCGGCCGTGCGGCTCAAAGATCCGGGGCTCCGCCCCGTACCCCGCTCCTCAAACGCCGGAGGGGCTGGATTCTCGCCCGGCAGGGCTGGATTTGCGAAGCGAATTCCAGCCTCGCCGGCGTTTGAGGCGCGGGGTCTGGGGCGGAGCCCCAGCGGCGGCGGCGCACCCGGAACCAGCGCGCGCCCCGACGGGAGTCAGACGGCTTCGACGCGCTTCTTCAGGCCCGCCAGCGCCCGGTCGATGATGACCTTCTCCGCCTTGCGCTTGATCATGCCCAGCATCGGGATCTTGACGTCCACCGTCAGCTGGTAGGTGACCTCCGTGCGCTTGCCGCCGTCCACCGGCGCCAGCCGGTACGAGCCGTCAAGCTGCCGCAGCATCTGGGACTTGACGAGGGTCCAGCTGACCTCGTCCGCGCCGGTCCAGGTGTAGCCGAGGACGTGGTCGTCCTTGATCGCGCCGGCGTCGAGCAGCAGCCGCACCTGCGCCGCGCGGCCCTCGGCGTCGGTGGCCAGGACCTCGGCCTCCTTCACCTCGCCGGTCCACTCGGGGTAGCGGGCGAAGTCGGAGATCACGGCCATCACGTCGGCCGGGGAGGCGTCGATCGTGATGCTTGAGCTGGTGTGTTCCGCCATCGCGGTGGCTCCTCCGGGGAGTGTTCGAGGAAGTGTGCGGCCTGGGGCCGCCGCTCCGAAGGCTACCGTGCGTGCGATGGTCACCACTCCAGGGCCCATGGCCTTCCGGTGGCGGCGAAGTGCCCCACGTTCACGCACTCGGTGTTCCCGATCCGCATCCGCCGCGCCAGCGGCTGGTGCACGTGTCCGAAGAGGGCGTACCGGGGCCTGGTCCGCCGGATCGCGGCGAGCAGGGCCTCGCTGCCCCGTTCGAAGCGGCGTGCCACGGTGTCGTAGCAGAGCTCGGGCACCTCGGGCGGGATGTGCGAGCACAGTACGTCGACTTCGCCGAGCGCCTCCACCTTGGCCGCGTACTCCTCGACGTCCACCTCGTACGGGGTGCGCATCGGCGAGGGCAGTCCGCCGCCGACGAAGCCGAAGACGCGGCCGCCGATCTCGGCCCGCTGCCCGTCGAGCACGGTGATGCCGGGGCGGCTGTCGGCGTACTCGGGCCACAGTCCCGGGATGTCGACATTGCCGTAGGTGGCGTAGGTGGGGTTCGGGAAGGCGGCGAACATCTCCGCGTACTGGCGGCGGACCGCGCCCTCGATCAGCCGGTCCCGGTCGAGCCCGTCCCACAGCTGCCGGCCGAAGGCGTGTGCCTCGGCGAATCGGCGGGCGGTGCGCAGTTCGACGATGTGGTCGGCGTTCTCGATGCCGAAGAGGTCGGGGAAGATCCCGCGCGAGTGGTCGGCGTAGTCGAGGAAGAGGACGAGGTCGCCGAGGCAGATCAGGGCGTCGGCGCCCTCCCCCGCCCGGGCGAGGGCCTCGGCGTTGCCGTGCACGTCGCTGACGACGTGGATCCGTGTGCGGCTTTTCCTGCCACGCGTGCTGCCACCCATGCGGCCACCCTAGGGGCGTGGGGTAACCCCGGGTAGTGGGCCTGGGGCAGCCTGCCGGACCTGCGGTTACTTCCGAGTCGCAAACCGGGTCGACTAGTGTCGGCTCGTGGGGGCCGTGTCGTGTGACGCACGGAACATCTGGCCGGTTCCCTCTATCGGGAACCCACTACTGGTGGGTAACGTCCGGTCGGTCCACATCGTGGCGATGGCGCCCAGAGGAGCAGCAGTCTTGCGCGAGTTCAGCCTTCCGGCCCTGTACGAGGTCCCGTCGGACGGGAACCTGACGGATCTCATCCGCCGCAATGCCGCGCAGCATCCAGACACCGCCGTCATGAGCCGCAAGGTCGACGGCCGGTGGCAGGACGTGACCGCGACCGAGTTCCTGGCCGAGGTCCGGGCCACCGCCAAGGGCCTGATTGCGGCGGGCGTCCGCCCCGGCGACCGGGTCGCCCTCATCTCCCGCACCCGCTACGAGTGGGTGCTGATCGACTTCGCGATCTGGACCGCGGGCGGTGTCACCGTCCCCGTCTACGAGACCAGCTCCCCCGAGCAGGTCCAGTGGATCCTCGGCGACTCCGGCGCCGTCGCCGTCGTCGTGGAGAGCCCCGGGCACAGCGCGTCCGTCGCCACCCTGCGCGACCGGCTGCCGGAGCTGCGCGAGGTCTGGGAGATCGAGCAGGGCGCCGTCGAGGCGCTGAAGGCCGCGGGTGCCGGGGTCACCGACGCCGAGGTCGACGAGCGCAGCAGCACCGCCGTCGCCGACGACCCGGCCACGATCGTCTACACCTCGGGCACCACCGGCCGCCCCAAGGGCTGCGTGCTGACCCACCGCAACTTCTTCGCCGAGTGCGGCAACGTCGTGGAGCGGCTCCGCCCGCTCTTCCGCACCGGCGAGTGCTCGGTGCTGCTCTTCCTGCCGGCCGCGCACGTCTTCGGGCGCCTGGTGGAGGTGGCGGCCGTCCTGGCGCCGATCCGGCTGGGCTGCGTACCGGACATCAAGAACCTGACGGACGAGCTCCAGTCCTTCCGGCCCACGCTGATCCTCGGCGTGCCGCGCGTCTTCGAGAAGGTCTACAACTCGGCGCGCGCCAAGGCCCAGGCCGACGGCAAGGGCAAGATCTTCGACGCGGCCGCCGAGACGGCGATCGCGTACAGCAAGGCGCTCGACGCCCCGGGCGGCCCGTCCTTCGGCCTGAAGCTCAAGCACAAGCTCTTCACCAAGCTGGTCTACAGCAAGCTGCACACGGTCCTGGGCGGGCGCGGCGAGTACGCGATCTCGGGCGGCGCCCCGCTGGGCGAGCGCCTCGGGCACTTCTTCCGCGGCATCGGCTTCACGGTGCTGGAGGGCTACGGCCTGACCGAGTCCTGTGCGGCCACGGCCTTCAACCCGTGGGACAAGACGAAGATCGGTACGGTCGGCCAGCCGCTTCCCGGTTCCGTCGTGCGCATCGCGGACGACGGCGAGGTGCTGCTGCACGGCGAGCACATCTTCAAGGAGTACTGGCAGAACGAGGCGGCGACCGCCGACGCGCTGACCGACGGCTGGTTCCACACCGGCGACGTCGGCACGCTCGACGAGGACGGCTACCTCGCGATCACCGGCCGCAAGAAGGAACTCATCGTCACGGCCGGCGGCAAGAACGTCGCGCCCGCCGTCATCGAGGACCGGATCCGGGCGCACGCGCTGGTCGCGGAGTGCATGGTGGTCGGTGACGGGCGCCCGTTCGTGGCCGCGCTGGTCACCATCGACGAGGAGTTCCTCGGCCGGTGGGCCGCGGAGAACGGCAAGCCGGCCGGGGTGACGGCGGCGGAGCTGCGCGAGGACGCGGAGCTGGTCGCCGCCGTCCAGAAGGCCGTGGACGACGGCAACGCGGCGGTATCCAAGGCGGAATCGGTGCGGAAATTCCGCATTCTGCCCTCCCAGTTCACGGAGGAGTCGGGCCACATCACGCCGTCGCTGAAGCTGAAGCGCAACGTGGTGGCGAAGGACTTCGCGGACGAGATCGAGGCGCTGTACCGGGGCTAGCCGCCCCTTGCCTCCCCGCGGCCGGAGGCCGCTGTCAGCGGGGGTCGGCGAGAATCCGGGCCATGTTCCGCTCCGCGAGGGCGGTGATGGTCACGAACGGATTCACGCCGAGCGACCCGGGGACCAGGGAGCCGTCGACCACGTACAGCCCCTGGTAGCCCTTCGCCCGCCCGTACGCGTCGGTGGCCGCCCCCAGGACGCAGCCGCCGAGCGGGTGGTAGGTGAAGTTGTCCGCGAAGGCCTTGTTGTCGCCGAACAGGTCGTAGCGGTACATCGTGAAGTTCTTCAGGTTGATGCGGTCGAAGAGGCACTTCGCCGCGTTGACCGAGGGCGTGTTCTGGTCCCTGCGCCAGTTGAGCCGGGCCGAGTCGGTGGCCGCGTCGTACGTGAAGTGCCCGCGCTCCGGGTTCTTGGTGATGGCCAGGTACATCGAGATCCAGTGCTCCAGCCCCATGGGGAGCGGGGCGATCTCGGCGAAGACCGGGTTCGAGGCGTTGTCCCAGTCGTCGATGCCCATCGCGGGCATGGTGGCCTGGTTGGCGCCGACGGTGTCCCAGAGGTGGTTGGCGCGGGCCGTCATGACGTTGCCGTTGTGGCCCCAGCCGAGCCCGACCTTGTCGCTGAGCGCGGGCAGCGCGCCGGTCTCGCGGGCGCGCAGCAGGATCTCGGTGGTGCCGAGGCTGCCCGCCCCGAGGAAGAGCTGCTTGCAGCCGAGTTCGCGGACCTGCGTGACGCGGCCGCTGAGGTCGCTGGTCTGCACGGTGAGGACGTAGCCGCCGGCCGGGTCCTGGCGTACGGCGACGACGCGCTGCAGGGTCTCGATGGTGACGTTGCCGGTGCCGAGGGCGGCGGCGAGGTAGGTCTTGTCGACGCTCTTCTTGCCGTGGTTGTTGCCGTAGATGACCTCGCCGGCCAGGGCGGACCTGGTGGCGGTGCCGGCCGCCTCGCGCTTCATGTACTCGAAGTCGTAGACGTTGGGGACGAAGACGGTCTTCAGGCCCGCGTTGTGGGCGTGCTTGCGGGAGATCCGGGCGAAGCGGTACCACTCCGTGGACTCGAACCAGGCGGGGTCGATGTCGTTGACTCCGAGCATGGCGCGGGCGCGGGGGAAGTAGGTGCCGTACATCTCGTCGGCGTCGACCTGGGGCAGCACCTCGGAGAAGTAGGAGCGGCGGGGCGTCGGCGCCATGCCGCCGTTGACGAGCGAGCCTCCGCCCACCCCCCGCCCCACGTACACGGACATGTCGCCGTAGTTCACGCGGTCCAGGACGCCCGGGTACGGGCTGATGTCGCGGTTGACCACGTCGAGCCAGAGGAACTGGGCGAGCGGGGCCTCGGTGCGGTTGCGGAACCACATGGAGCGGTGGTCGGGGGCGGAGGTGGAGGGGAAGACCTTGCCGTCGGGCCCGGGGGTGTCCCAGAGCCGGCCCATTTCGAGGACGACGGTACGCACGCCGGCCTGGCCGAGCCGGAGCGCGGCGACCGCCGATCCGTAGCCGGAGCCGACGACGATGGCGGGCGCGTACTGGGTGGCGGCGGGCTCGGCGGCTGCGGCGGATTGCAGCCCGATCCGGGTGAAGCCGAGCGCGGCGGCGGTCTGGAGGGCGCCGATCCCCAGGAGGTGACGGCGCGTCAGGTGTGGTGTCATGGCCGCATCATGGGCGGAATCCGGCCGTCCCCCCAGAGGCGGTGCTGCCAGAGTTCTGAGTGACAGTCAGGTGTGGCTGCGGCTGCCCCTGCCGGTGCGGCTCAAAGCCCCGGGGCTCCGCCCCGTACCCCGCTCCTCAAACGCCGGAGAGGCTGGATTTTGCCCGGCGGCACCGGAATTGCGCGGCGGGCGATCCAGCCGCACATGGCGGCCTACGAGAGCGAATCCAGCCCCTCCGGCGTTTGAGGAAGGGGGCACCCCCAGCGGTAGCTGGGGGAGGGTCTGGGCGGAGCCCAGTGCCGCGTAGCGGCAGCCCAGCCCCGCGCCCCCGGCGGCTACAGCAGCTCGCGCAACCGGTCCGCCAGGAGGTCCCAGCGCCACTTCTCCTCGACCCACGCCCGGCCGCGTTCGCCCATGCGCGCCCGCAGGGCCGGGTCCTGCAGGAGGGTGATGATGCGGTCCGCCGCATCGGAAGGGGAGCCGCCGGGAACGACCCAGCCGGTCTCCCCGTCGAGCACCGCGTCCGGCGCCCCGCCGGAGTCGCCCGCGACCACCGGCAGGCCCGTCGCCGAGGCCTCCAGGTAGACGATGCCGAGCCCTTCCACGTCCAGCCCGCCCCGCCGGGTCCGGCACGGCATCGCGAACACGTCACCGGCCCCGTAGTGCGCGGGGAGTTCGGACCACGGGACCGCTCCCGTGAACACCACCGACGAGGCGACCCCCGTGGCGGCGGCCAGTGCCCGCAGGTCGTCCTCGTACGGCCCGCCGCCCACGATCAGCAGCACCGCGTCCGGGACCGCCGCCAGGATCCCCGGCATGGCCTGGATCAGCGTGTCCTGGCCCTTGCGCGGCACCAGCCGGGACACGCACACGACCACCGGGCGGTCGGTGAGCCCCAGCCGCGCCCGGACCTCCGTGCCACCCGACTCCGGGTGGAAGGTCTTCTCGTCCACCCCCGGCGGGAGTTGCACCATCCGCGCCGCCGCCCGCTCCGTCACCGCCGAGGCGATCCGCGAGCGCGTGTACTCCCCGAGGTAGGTCAGCGTGTCCGTGCCCTCGCCGATCCGCCGCAGCAGCTGCCGCGCGGCCGGCAGCTGCGCCCAGCCCGCCTCGTGCCCGTGGGTGGTGGCGACCAGCCGCTTCGCGCCCGCCCGCCGCAGCGCCGGACCCATCAGCCCGAGCGGGGCGGCCGCCCCGAACCACACGGACTCGCAGCCGTGTTCGCGCAGCAGGCCCACCGCCCGCCGGGTCACGCGGGGGGTCGGCAGGAGCATCGTCGTACGGTCGCGCACGACCTGGAACGGCTGCTCGGCGTCGAAGGCCGCGGTGGCCTCGCGGCCCTCCGCGCTGTGCTTCCACGTGGAGGCGTAGACGACGACCCGGTCGGGATCCAGCCGCAGCGCCATGTTGTGGAGGAAGGCCTGGATGCCGCCCGGGCGCGGCGGGAAGTCGTTGGTCACGATCAGCGTCTTGTGCATCGCCTGCCGACAGTACCGGTTCAGCCGAGCTCGCCGCGCAGGGACTCCCGCCAGGTCCGCGTGAGCGTGTCGAGGTCCGTTCCCAGGGTCTGGGCCAGCGCGTTCGGCAGGGGCTCCCGGCCCGCCGCCTCGTACAGCCGCACCAGTCCCGCCTCCCCCCATTTCTCCGCGATCAGCCGGCAGGCCAGCCATGCGCCCTCGTACGCCCGCGCCGCCGCCTCGGGGTCGCCGCCGAAGGCGAAGTCCTCCGTCGCGGGCAGCCCGGCCGGCAGTTCGCCCCGCCGCACGGCCCGGGCCAGTGCCGGGGCGCCCTGCGCGGGGGTCGTGGAGGAGTCCCGGTACGCCGCCCAGTCCGCGAAGCCCTCGGAGAGCCACAGCGGGGTGGTGGCGGAGGTCGCGGCGCGGGTGGCCACGTGGGTGACCTCGTGGGTCAGGACGATCCGCCGGCCCTGCTCGCTCAGCTCCGGGTACGCCTCGGGGTTGACCACCACCCGGTCCGCGGGGGCCGGTCCGGGGCCGACCTGCCCGGTGGTGACGGCGCCCAGCCCCCGGTAGGCGTCGGCCGGGCGGCCCAGCAGCCCGGCCATCCGCTCCAGGGACCCGGGTACGAGGACCACGACCCGCCCCGCCCACGCCCGCGGCCACGCGGAGCTCACGGCCGGCACCGCCCGGTCGGCCTCGGCGGCGATCGCCGCGAGGGTCCCGGGGGACTGTCCTTCGCCGCCCAGCACCAGCGAGTGCGCTCCCCTGGCCGCCGTCACCGCCCCCTGGTCCCACAGCTGCGGCAGGGCGCCGGGGGCGGGCCGGTCGGCGGTCACCCGCCAGCGCCCGCCCTCCTCGGCCAGCGAGAGCTCCCGCGCCGAGCCGGCCGGAGCGCTGTCGTAGCCGGCGAGCCGGTAGCGCAGTTCGGCCCGTACGGTGGCCGCCCGCGCGCCGTCCCGGCGGACCGGGCCGACCTCGTACGACCAGCCCTCCAGCGGGATCCCGGAGAGCCGCCCGGGCGGCGTCCGCGACCAGTCGGCGACGGCCTGCCGGACCGCCCGCTCGGCGGTGTCGCCCCGGGGAGCGCCCGCCGTACCGCACGCACTCAGCAGCACGCACAGCAGCAGCGGCAGGACACGCGCGAGGGGGCGACCACGGGGCATCGGCCGATCGTACGTGCGCGCGCCCCGCGATCAGGGGATCAGGGGCGGGTCACCGACGACACCGGCATCATCCCGACCGGGTCGTAGCGCACCCGGGCCCCCGGGTAGGGGGCGTGCACCACCTGGCCGTTGCCGACGTACATGCCGACGTGGCTGGCGTCGGAGCGGTACGTCACCAGGTCCCCGGGGCGGGCCTGCGAGAGCGGCACCTGGCGGCCCGCGTGCCGCTGCGCCTGCGAGGTGCGCGGCAGCGAGACGCCCGCCTGCCGGTACGACCAGACCATCAGGCCGGAGCAGTCGAAGCCGGAGGGGCCGGTGGAGCCCCATACGTAGGGGCGGCCGACCGCCGAGCGGGCCGCCATCACGGCGGCGGCGGCCCGGCCGGAGGACGGCCCGGGGGCGGGCGGCTCGGGCAGCGCGTCCTGGCGGCCGCCGGAGCGCGAGGCCCGCTCGTAGTCGGCCCGTTCCTCGCTGGGCATGGCGTTGAGCAGCCGCCGGGCGGCGGCGAGCTTGGCGGTGACGGACCTCTTGTGGGTGGCCACGTCCGCGCGCAGGGCTTCGAGTTCGGCGAGCTTGCGGGAGGCCTCCTGGCGCTCCTGGCCGAGCCGGCGCTGCTCCTCGCGCAGCTCGTCGAGCTGGCGGGCCTGGCGTCCGGTCAGCCGGTCCAGGGCCGCGGCCTGTTCGAGGTAGGCGTCGGGGTCCTCGGCGAGCATCAGGGCCAGGGAGGGGTCGATGCCGCCGCTGCGGTACTGGGCCCCGGCGAAGGTGCCGAGGATGCCGCGCATGGTGTTGACGCGTTCCTGGCCGCGGGCCACCGCGTCCTGGGCCCGGTTGATCTCGGCGCGGAGCCGGCCGGCCTTCTCCCCCGCCTCGTTGAAGCGTTCGGTGGCCTGCTCGGCCTCCTCCAGGAGCCGGTCGACCTGGGCGCGGGTGCCCGCCGGCGGCTCCTGCGGGAGGCCGGGGGCCGCGCCCGCGGGTGCGCCCGTCATGACGACGGCGGCGCCGGCCGCGGCGGCGGTGAGGACGGTGACCTTCGTGTTCCGGTCGAGGGCGCTCGGCCCGGTCCGGCGATGGGACGCCACGTGAGACCGCTCCCTTCCGCTGCGCGGGGCCCGGGTCCGCCCTCCGTGGGCGGTCGTGTGCCGGGTCGCGCGCTGGCAGACAGTAGCCGCGCCACCGGGCACCGGCCAACGACCCTCGGAGGGCACGCACAGTGACGCCCCGCCGGAGACGCAGGTCACCGGCGGGGCGTGTGGTCAGAGCGCGTACCGGTAATTCCCCCGGATGGGCGGTGTACGGCGCGTCCTGTGACGGGAGGGGCGCTAGATGCGGACGCCGAACATGAACGGCATGTTGTCCAGGGATTCGTACTTGACGCCGCCGCGCGGGTTCGAGGCGTGCAGCGTCATGTTGTTGCCCGCGTACAGGCCCACGTGGTGCAGGTCGCTGTAGAAGAAGACGAGGTCGCCGGGCTGGAGCTGGCTGCGGCTGATGCGCGTGCCGTCGTTGGCCTGGGTGTAGGTGGTGCGGGTGATGCTGACACCGGCCTGCTTGTACGCCCACTGGGTCAGGCCCGAGCAGTCGAAGGCGCTGGGGCCCTCGGCGCCGGATATGTAGGCGCTGCCGAGCTTGGTCTTGGCGGCGGCGAGGGCGGCGCCGGCACGGCCGGAGGCGCTGACGTTGCCGAGCTCGACGCGGCTGCTCTCGGCGCGGCTCGCGCGGGACTCCTCGTCCTTGAGCGCGGCGCGCTCCTGCGCGGTGAGGGTGTTGAGCAGGGCCTGGGCCTCGGCGAGCTTCTCCTGCGAGACCTTCTTCTTCTCGCCGAGCTCCTTGCGGGTGGCGTCGAGGTCGGCGAGCTTGCTCGCGGCCTCCTGGCGCTGCTGCGCGAGGGTGCGCTGCTTGGCCTGGATCCGCTGGACCGCCTCGACCTGCTTGCCGCTCAGGTGCTCCAGGGAGGCGGCCTTGTCGAGGTAGCTGTCGGGGTCCTCGGAGAGGAGGAGGGCGAGGGAGGGGTCGATGCCGCCGCTGCGGTACTGGGCGCTGGCCATCGAACCGAGCGTGTTGCGCAGCTCGTTGATGTCTCCCTGGCCGCGCGCGACCTGGTCCTGGAGGCCCGCGATCTCCTTCTCGAGCTTCTCCTGGCGCTCCTTGGCCCCGTTGAACTTCTCGGTGGCCTGCTCAGCCTCTTCGTAGAGCTTGTCGACCTGGGACTTGACCTCGTCCTTGCTCGGCTTCGCCGGGGCGGCGGAGGCGCCCTGGGAGGAGAGCACGACGGCCGCGGCCGCTGTCGCGGTCAGGACGGTCACACGAGCGCGGTTCGGCTGCTTGGGTCGACGGTGGGACGCCACGAAGGCGAGCTCCTTCTTCCTAGAGCCGCCGAAGGACACAAGCTCGGCAGCACCTCCGCCGACACCCCGAATGAGTGATCTACCGCACGAAGGTTTGAGCAGACCTTAGTGACCTCGCTGTGATCAGTTCAAATCCCGACGGGAAAAAACTTGCTCTCCGACCAGCTTCTTTACCTACAGCGCACGCTCCGTGCAGGGCACTTGACCGTACGTCCCCCACACCCCCGGCCAATTCCGGCATTGGGGCCAGGAGTTACGAAACGCGCGAAAGCCGCTTCAGTAGCAAGGCGGACGTCACCGGTCGCGCGCCGGCCTTGGCCACGCCGTCGGCGACCTCCCGGTCGGTGGAGACCACGACCACCGGGCGGCCGGGCGGCTCCGCGCGCACCAGCTGGCGGATCAGCTCGTCGGCCGTCACCCCGGCCTTGGAGAACAGCACCCGCACCCCGCGCGGCGGCGCCAGCAGCACCGGGGCCGCCAGCTCCGCCCCGTCGAAGACACAGGTCATCTCCGCGCCCGTCTGCGCGGCGAGCATCGACAGCCCGCCGAGCAGCCGCAGCCGCTGCTTCTCCAGCGGCATCGTCGGATAGCCGGTCTTCGTCACGTTGTAGCCGTCGACCACCAGGTGCGCCTGGGGCAGCGCCAACAACTGGTCCAGCAGCGCCGGATCGGTCTCCGACAGGGCGCGCGCCGCGATGTCCTTCGGCGTCATCCGGCCCGGCTCCACCGCGTCCACGGTGTCCGCCGGGCGGGTGTTCACCGGCGGCAGCGCCAGCTCGCGGCGCAGCCCCTGGGCCGCGTCCAGCACGGTGTCCAGCAGCAGCCGCAGCCGCATGTCCTCGATGCTGCGCCCCTCGCGGGTGGCCCGGCGCGAGGTCTCCAGCGCGGTCTCCACCTCGGTGAGGCGGGACTTGAGCCGCCTGCTCTCGCTCTCGGCGGCGGCCACCCGGGCGGCCGCGTCCCCGCGGATCCCCTCGATCTCGGCGTTCACCTTGCGCAGGGCCGCCTCGCCGCGCTTGACGTCGCTGAGGGCGCTGCGCAGCTTGCGGTGAAGCGATTCGGCTTCCTTGCGGGCGGCCTCCAGCTCGGCCCGGACCTGCTCGCCCCCGGTGCGCTGCTGTTCCCGTACGTGGGCCAGCTCCTCGCGGAGCCGGTCCAGTTCGCGCCGGGTCTCCTCGCCCACCCGCTCGGCGTCGGCGCGCTGCGCCTCCTCGCCCGCGGCGGCGACCAGCTTGACCCAGCCGACCGGCCGCAGCACGTACGCGGCGGCCGCCACGTCCAGCGGATCGGCGGCGGCGGGCGGCGCGCCGGACTCCAGCGCCGCGGCCAGGTCGGCCTGCGCCTCGCGCAGCTTCTCGGCGACCCGGCTGCGGAAGACGCCGTCGGTCTCGACGGCCGCCGCCATGGCGTTGCCGGCGAACTTGGCCCGCCGGGTCGGGGTGAAACGGGCGTACTGGCGCAGCTGCGCCGGGAGGTCCGCGACCGTCAGTCCGCCGAAGGCGTCCGAGACGAGCGCGACGACCCGACGCCGCACGCCTTCCGGCAGCGGGCGGTCGAGCACCTCGGCGGCGTCGCCGGCCGCGTCGGCCGGCTCAGCGCCGCTTGCTGGCTCCACAATCCGTCACCCCTACCGTGATCTACCTGTTGGGCACGGCTCCGTCAGGAGTCCGCGCCCGGCCTGTCCACGAGCTCGATCTGGTCCACCGCGTTGCACCAGCGGCAGCGGACCGACTCGATGGTCTCATTGACCACCTCGCGCTCCTCGACCTTGGGCTCCCCGGCGAGGTCCAGGTGGACGTACTCCACGACCTTCGACGAACGGGTGACGTCGAAGCGCGTGAGGTTGCCGCACAGGGTGCAGCGCCACCGGGTGGTGTCGGTCGGCAGGGGAACCGTCATCAGGCCGCTCTCTCCTTCGTAGCTTCGTAGCTCATTCAATTAAAGCTGTTCGCTGTGGTCTCGTCGGACCGCAGCTCGTAACCCTACGGCCTGCCACCGCTTCAGGTGGGGCCGGTTGCGTCATGCTCTGTCACATGATCGTAAGGTGGCGGGCCGTTCGCGAGGCTGCCCGGGGACCGCTGGTCACCCATGCGCTGATCGCGGGATGCGCTCTGGTGTTCGTCCTCGGCCCGGCCTCGGGGCTGAACCCGGTCTACGGCACGGGCGACGCGCTGCTGACCTCGGGGACGGCGTACTTCCGGCGCTGGGGCGTGGTCCCGGACGAGCTGTTCACGGGGAGCCCGCGCGCCTGGCTGACGCCGCTGACGGCGCTCTTCGTCCACGGCAGCTGGCTGCACCTGCTCGGCAACATGCTCTTCCTCTACGTCTTCGGCGCGATGGCGGAGGAGCGGATGGGCCGCCCGGCCTTCCTCGTCTTCTACGTCTGTACGGGTTACCTGGCCCTCGCCGCGTACGCGGCGGCCAACGCGGGCTCGGACCAGACCCTGGTCGGCGCGTCCGGCGCGATCTCGGCGGTCCTGGGGGCCTTCCTGTGCCTGCTCCCGCAGGCCCGGGTGACGAGCCTGTTCCCCTTCCTGTTCTTCCTGCCGCTGCGCTTCCCGGCGTGGATCGTGCTGCTGTTCTGGTTCGCCCTCCAGGGGGTGGCGGCGCACCGGGCCGGCAACGGGCCCGGGGTGGCGTACCTGGCCCACCTGGTGGGCTTCTCCCTGGGCTTTCTCTACGCGTGGGCCCGGTATCGGCGTACGACTAGAGTGAACCGACCAGCGACGGCCACCGAGGGAGACAGCCAACCGTGATCACCGCGATCGTGCTCATCAAGACCAGCGTGGACCGCATCCCCGAGATCGCCGAGTCCATCGCCGCGCTGGACAGCGTCAGCGAGGTCTACTCCGTCACCGGTACGTACGACCTGATCGCGCTGGTCCGCGTGGCCCGCCACGAGAACCTGGCGGACATCATCCCGGGCCGCATCAGCAAGATCCCGGGCGTCGAGGCGACGGACACGCACGTGGCGTTCCGTACGTACTCCCAGCACGACCTGGAGGCGGCGTTCGCCATCGGGCTGGACGCGTAGCCCCTGCGGGGTGCGGGGCCTGGCCGCCTCGGGGCGGCGTTGCTGCTGGGGCTCCGCCCCAAACCCCGCGCCTCAAACGCCGGCGAGGCTGGGTTTTGCCGGGCGGGGTCCGGTCCTGCGACTACTGCGCGGTGTCCCGCCGGGGCGTCTCCTCGTCCTCGCGCCTGCGGGCACCTCGCGGCCATTGAGGGTGGTTGCGCGCTCGTCCTGCGGGGACGCCCCGCCGTGCCCCCGCTCCGCCCCCGCGGGTCGGGAGTGTGCTGTTGGGGTGGGGACACGCAGGAGGGTCCCCGCAGGACGAGCGCGCAACCACCCTCACGTGACGAAGCGGTGCCCGCAGGCGCGAGGACGAGGAGACACTCCGGAGGGGCACCGCCCCAACCCGACCGGTCCCGCCCCAGCGAAACTCCAGCCCCGCCGGCGATTGAGGCGCGGGGTCCGGGGCGGAGCCCCCGGAACGGCGCCGCACCCGGCGGCGAACGGCGGCGGTCACGCTCCAGGCAGCCCTGGCAGGCTTTCCGCGGGCCCGGCCGGGCGCCCCTCGGCCAGCCTGAAGAGGTAGCTCCGGAGGTACGGGCCGAGGTCGTGGTCGATGTGGGCGACGTACGCGCGGGCTCCGGCCGCGGCATCGCGCCGGTCCTCCCGTTCGGAGACCGACCACGTACGGTCCAAGGCCACGGCCCACTCGCGTACGCGCCCCCGCTCCCGCCACCAGTCCCGGACCAGCTCCGGGGTCCAGTGCGCGTCGCCGTCGCCTCCGTACCCGTCGAGGACCTCGCACTGGACCGCGCAGATCAGGTCGTAGACCTCGTGCGGGTTGCGGGGCTGGCGGAAGACGAACTCCTGGCCGTAGCCGTCGTCGTCGTACAGCACGTTCGCGGGCGCGCAGACGCGCCCCGTCCAGCAGGTGTCGGTCTCCGACGCGTAGAACGGGCCCGGGACACTGCGCCAGTCGCGCTTCTCCCACCCCTCGGGTGCCGGCCCGGACCAGTCGTGGCGCACCGGATCCGTCCAGTGCCTCCCCGGCGGCAACGGCTTGCCGACCACGGCCCGGACGGTCGGCAGCGGGTCCCAGTACGTCACGCGCCCAGCTCCGGCAGGCTCTCCCCGGGCCCGGCCGGGCGGCGCTCCTGGAGCCAGAAGAGGTAGCCGCGCAGGTAGTCCGCGAGGTCCCCGTCGATGTGGGCGACGAACGCGCGGGCTCCCGCGGCCGCCTCGCGCAGGTACTTGTCGGTCTCCGCCGACCAGCTCTGCTCTGTGCGCACCGCCCATGCGCGGACCTCGCCCCGGTCGCGCCACCAGTCGCGGACCAGTTCGGGGGTCCAGTGGTCGTCACCATCGAGGCCGTACCCGCCCCAGGGCTCGCACCCCACCGCGCACAGGACGGCGCGGGTCTCCTCCACCGTGCGCGGTTGCCGGAAGACGAACTCCTGGCAGAGGTAGTCCCCGTCGTCGTACATCACGTGGTCCGGCGCGCAGTTCCGTCCGGTCAGGCAGTTGTCCGTCTCGGCCCCGTAGAACGGGCCCGGCACATTGAGCCGGTTGCGCTGCGCCCACTTCTCGGGGGACGGCTCGAACCAGTTGGTGGTCGCCCGGACGGTGGCCATCGGGTCCCAGTAGGTCATGATCCGCAGCCTGTCAGACGGCCGGGACGCAGCGGCCCTCTTCCGTGCGGTACTGCCACTTGGCGCCGTCCGAGACGAGCTCCTTCACCGCGCGGACGAAGCGCTCCACGTGCTCGTCGGGGGTGCCGGCGCCGAAGCTGACGCGGATGGCGTTGAGGGAGCGCTCGCCCGGGGCGGCCTCGGGGGCTCCGCATTCGCCCTGGGCCTGGGGCTCGCTGCCCAGCAGGGTGCGGACCAGCGGGTGGGCGCAGAACAGGCCGTCGCGGACGCCGATGCCGTATTCGGCGGAGAGGGCCGCGGCGAAGTGGGAGCTGTTCCAGCCGTCCACCACGAAGGAGATGACGCCGACGCGCGGGGCGTCGTCCCCGAAGAGGGACAGGACGCGGACCGCCGGGACCTCCGCCAGGCCCTCGCGGACCGTGCGGATGAGGTGCTGCTCGCGGGCGACCAGGGTGTCGAAGCCCGCCTCGGTCAGGGCACGGCAGGCGGAGGCGATGGAGTACACGCCGATGACGTTCGGGGAGCCGGCCTCGTGGCGGGCGGCCGTGGTGTGCCACTCGACGTCCACGCCGCCGTCCTCGCGCCGGGCCACCTTGCGCGAGGCGCCGCCGCCGGCCAGGTAGGGCTCGGCCTCCTGGAGCCAGTCCGCGCGGCCGGCGAGCACGCCGGAGCCGAAGGGGGCGTAGAGCTTGTGGCCGGAGAACGCGACCCAGTCCACGTCCAGTTCGCGCACGGAGACGGGGTGGTGGGGGGCCAGCTGGGCGGCGTCCAGCACGATCCGCGCACCGTGGGCGTGCGCGGCGGCGGCGAGCTCCTTGACGGGCCACAGCTCGCCGGTGACGTTCGACGCGCCGGTGACGCAGACCAGCGCCGGGCCGTACGGCTCACGGTCGGCGAGGGCGCGCTCCAGGGTGGCGACGGCCTCGTCGGGGGTGCGGGGCGCGTTGAGGTAGGTGACCTGCGCGTTCGTCCACGGGAGGAGGGAGGCGTGATGCTCGGTTTCGAAGACGAAGACCTGGCAGTCGGCGGGGAGGACGGCCGCGAGCAGGTTGAGGGAGTCGGTGGTGGAGCGGGTGAAGACCACCTGGTCGGTGGGGCGGCAGTCGAGGAACTCGGCGACCGTGGCCCGGCTCTGCTCGAAGAGGTCGGTGGAGAGCTGCGAGAGGTAGCCGGCGCCGCGGTGCACGCTGCCGTAGTAGGGGGCGTACGCGGCCACGTCGTCCCAGACCCGCTGGAGCGCGGGGGCGCTGGCCGCGTAGTCGAGGGCCGCGTAGGTGACTTCGCCGCCGGTGACGAGCGGGACGGTCACGTCCCGGCCGAGGACCGCGAGGGGCTCGGCACAGGCGGGGTCGACGGCGGTGGCGGTGGCAGCGGCGGCGGTGTTCAGGGATGCGGACATGGCGGTATCTCCCGGCAGGCAGAGGTGAATGGCTTCGGTACGCCGTACGCGGGCACGTGGGTGTGCGGGTACGGGGAAGTCCTCGGAATCGATGCGCGGGTACGCGGAAGGGACCCTGTTCCGAGGGTTGAAGAAGGGGCGGAGTCGCCCTATCGCATTCGCTTGCTCACGGAAAACGCTCCTCGAGTAGACCAGGACCCCTGGTATCGAGGGATCCGCGCTTGCCGTAGGCCTTGCTGCCTACGACCTGGTCATCACCCGGGGCACCCCGCCACGGAAGGAGGGTTGCCGGACAGCAAGCCGGGGCCTACACGCTGTCACTCGTGACCTGATCAGCATCCTGCCACAAGATCCTCGGAGCGCAAGACCCCGGTCCACATGGTGGACCGGGGTCCAGGCTCGAAACGATCGGTGGATTCAGCCGTTGCTGGCCGCCACCCACCGCTCCAGCGCGGCCTGCGCGGAACCCGAGTCGATGGACTGGGCCGCGCGGGTGATGCCGGCCGCGAGCTGCTCCTCCAGCGTGCCCGTGCCCGGGTCCAGGGCGACGAGGGCCGCCGCCGCGTTCAGCAGCACCGCCTCGCGGACCGGGCCGCGCTCCCCCGCCAGCAGGCGGCGGGCGACGTCGGCGTTGTACGAGGGGTCGCCGCCGGCCAGGGCGGAGACGTCGACCAGGCCGATGCCGACGTCACGCGGGTCGAAGGACTGCTCCGAGACATTTCCGTCGCGGACCCACCAGACGCGCGAGGTGGCCGTGGTGGTCAGCTCGTCCAGGCCGTCGTCGCCGCGGAAGACCAGCGCGGAGGAACCCCGCTCGGCGAGCACGCCCGCCACGATCGGGGCCACCCGGGCGTCAGCGACGCCGGTGGCCTGGGCGCGTACCCGGGCCGGGTTGGTGAGGGGGCCGAGGAAGTTGAAGGTGGTCCGGATGCCCAGTTCCTTGCGGGCTGCCGCCACGTGCCGCAGCGCCGGGTGGAACTTCACCGCGAAGCAGAAGGTGATGCCGGCCTCCTCGGCGACCTCCGCGACCCGCTCCGGGGTGAGGTTGAGGTTGACGCCGAGCTTCTCCAGCACGTCCGAGGAGCCGCTCGCGGAGGAGGCGGCCCGGTTGCCGTGCTTGACGACCTTGGCGCCCGTGCCGGCCACCACGAGCGCCGACATCGTGGAGATGTTCACGGTCTTGGCCCCGTCGCCGCCCGTGCCGACGATGTCCACCGTGCGGCCCGGCACCTCGATGAGGTTGGCGTGCTCGTACATGGCCCGGACCAGGCCGTTGATCTCGCCGACCGTCTCGCCCTTCGCCCGCAGCGCGACCGCGAACCCGGCGATCTGGGCGTCGGTGGCCTCGCCCCGCATGATCCGGTCCATGGCCCAGGCGGTGTCGTCGGCACTCAGGTCCCGGCCGGTGAGCAGGGCGTCGAGGATGCCCGGCCAGCCACGGGCCGCCACGCTGTCGCCGCCTGCCGGGGTCACAACGTTCATGGTCCGCTCCTGATGGTCCACACGAATGGGAGAGATCTACGGGTCTCAGCCTATCCAGCCCAGGAGACGGCAAAGAGCCCCGTCCAGACACTGGACGGGGCTCTCGCCGTGGCGACACCAGGACTGACCGAAATCAGTCCCTCATGCAGTCATGCAGTCGTGCGGTCACTCGGGAGATCAGTGGTGGCCGTGGCCGGACTGGATCTCCTTGTACTCCTCAACCGTGGGCTTCGGAATCTGGTTGTTCTCCGCGTAGAAGCCCTTGCTGAGCTTCGCGCGAAGCTTCTCCATGGCCTTCACCTTGCGCTCGACACCGTTCTCGTCGACCGTCGGGCCGATCTCGACCGGCTTGTACTGCTCGTGCGCGGTGAGCGTGTGCAGGCGGCCCTGCGGCAGCGGCTCGTGGACCTCGACGAACTCACCGTGCGGCAGGCGCTTGATGATGCCGGTCTCGCGACCGTGCAGCACCTTGTCGTGGTCCCGGCGCTGGAGGCCGAGGCAGATCCGCTTGGTGACGATGAAGGCGACGACCGGGACGACGAAGAAGCCGATCCGGACGAACCAGGTGATCGAGTTGATCGACAGGTGGAAGTACTGGGCGAACATGTCGTTGCCGCCGCCGATGAGCAGTACGACGTACTCGGCGAGCCAGGCGACACCGAAGGCCGTACGGGTCGGGACGTTGCGCGGGCGGTCCAGGATGTGGTGCTCGCGCTTGTCACCGGTGACCCAGGCCTCGATGAACGGCCAGGCGGCGATCGAGCACAGCACCAGCGGGAAGAGCAGCAGCGGGATGAACACGCCCAGGACGAGCGTGTGGCCCCACAGGTTGATCTCCCAGCCCGGCATGGCTCGGATCAGGCCTTCCGGCATACCCATGTACCAGTCGGGCTGCGCACCGGTGGACACGTGGTCCGGCCGGTACGGGCCGAGCGCCCAGATCGGGTTGATCGAGGCGATGGCCGCGACGGCCGCGACGACACCGAAGACCAGGAAGAAGAAGCCTCCGGCCTTGGCCATGTAGACCGGCAGCAGCGGCATGCCGACGACGTTGTTGTTCGTCTTGCCGGGGCCCGCGAACTGGGTGTGCTTGTGGTAGAAGACCAGGATCAGGTGGGCCACCAGCAGGCCCATCATGATGCCGGGCAGCAGCAGGATGTGGATCGAGTAGAACCGTGCGACGAAGTCGCCGCCCGGGAACTCTCCGCCGAAGAGGAAGAACGACAGGTACGTGCCGATGACCGGCACGGACAGGATCGCGCCCTCCATGAAGCGGACACCGGTACCCGACAGCAGGTCGTCCGGCAGCGAGTAACCGGTGAAACCGGTGAACATGCCGAGGAACAGCAGCAGGAAGCCGAAGATCCAGTTGACCTCACGCGGCTTGCGGAACGCGCCGGTGAAGAAGACGCGCATCATGTGCACGACCATCGCCGCGACGAAGATCAGCGCCGCCCAGTGGTGGATCTGACGGATCAGCAGACCACCGCGGACGTCGAAGCTGATGTCGAGCGTCGAGGCGAAGGCCTCGGACATCAGGACGCCCTGCATCGGCACGTACGAGCCGTGGTACACGACCTCGTTCATGCTCGGGTGGAAGAACAGCGTCAGGTACACACCCGTGAGGATGATGATGATGAAGGTGTAAAGGCAGATCTCACCCAGCATGAAGGACCAGTGGTCCGGGAAGATCTTCCGCATGTTCGACTTGGCCAGGCTGTAGATGCCCAGGCGGCCGTCGAAGTAGTCGGCCACGCGCTCGCCGGCAGGCGCTTTGCGCGCCTTCGTGTCAGTGGTCGCAGTACTCATCCGCGCTCCCAGAATGCAGGACCGACGGGCTCTTCGAAGTCGCCGAGCGCCTCGAGGAAGCCTTCGTCATTCACGCCGATCCGCAGCTGCGGAAGCGCGTGACCGGCCGGGCCGAAGATGACACGGGCGCCGTCGGAGAGGTCGAAGGTGGACTGGTGGCACGGGCAGAGCACGTGGTGCGTCTGCTGCTCGTACAGGCTGATCGGGCAGCCGACGTGGGTGCAGATCTTGGAGTAGGCCACGATCCCGTCGTGGGACCACTCCAGCTCCTGCTTGTCCTTGATGTCCTCCGGCTTGATGCGGACGATCATCAGGGCGGCCTTGGCGATCTGGACCTGGAAGTCGTGCTGCTCCTCCTCCAGGCCTTCCGGCATGGCGAAGGTCAGCGAACCGACCAGCACGTCCTCGGGACGCAGCGGCTCCATCGTGTTCTGGTTGATGAGCAGCTTGCCCTTGGCCCACACGGTCTTGCGCAGGCTGTCCTCGGGCAGCGGGCCCGTGTCGCGCAGGAGCATCACGGCGGAGAGCGGCATCAGGGCCAGCGCGCCCAGCATCGTGTTGCGGATCAGCGGACGGCGGCCGATGGCGGACTCGTTCGCACCGTCGGCGAAGTCCTGCAGGACCTTGGCCTTGACCTCCGGCGAAGCGGCGATCTCGTGGCGCTCGTCGGCGACCTCGACGTCGGACATCAGGGTGCGGGCCCAGTGGACCGCGCCCGCGCCGATGCAGAAGAGGGCCGCGCCCAGGGTCATGCCCAGGGCGAAGTTGAGCGCGCTCACCTTCCCGATGGGGAAGATGTACACGATCTTGTCGACCGGGATCGCCACGTACGCGACGATGAAGGCGATCGTGGCCAGCATCGACAGCGTGAACAGCAGCGCGACGGTGCGCTCGGAGCGCCTCGCCGCCCGCTCGTCGATGTCCTGGATGCGCGGCTTGTGGACCGGGAGGCCCGGGTCCGCGAACGGGTCGTCCGCGACCG
Organism: Streptomyces sp. NPDC091371; assembly: GCF_040684275.1. Lineage (NCBI taxonomy): Bacteria > Bacillati > Actinomycetota > Actinomycetes > Kitasatosporales > Streptomycetaceae > Streptomyces > Streptomyces sp. NPDC091371. The sequence goes on along the minus strand of NZ_JBFBFP010000005.1, from coordinate 217,353 downwards.
CTACGCCGGCGTGGTGGGCGTCGCCCTGCTCGCTCGGCAGGTGCTTCTCTTCGGGAATGTCTTGGCTACTCATGACTTCTTGGCCTTAGCGGTGTGGGCCGCGACCCAGACGGCGACAGCGATCAGCGCACCCAGAGCGAAGATCCAGCCGAAGAGACCCTCGGAGACGGGGCCGAGGCCACCGAGCTTCAGGCCGCCAGGGCTGACCGACTTCTCGCCGTTCACGTTCTGGATGTACGCGATGATGTCCTTCTTCTCCTTCTCCGGCATGGTGCTGTCGGGGAAGGAGGGCATGTTCTGCGGGCCGGTGAGCATGGCCTCGTAGATGTGCTTCGGCTCGACGCCCTCGAGGTTCGGGGCGTACTTGCCGTTCGTCAGCGCGCCGCCCTCGCCGGTGAAGTTGTGGCACTGCGCGCAGTTGTTGCGGAACAGCTCACCACCCTTGGCGATGTCGGCGCCCTTCGGGTCGTACTGCTTCTCGGTCGGCGTGATCGGGCCGGCGCCGAGGGACGCGATGTACGCGGCCAGCTGGTCGATCTGGGCCTGGGTGTAGATGTTGGGCTTCTTCGGCACCTGGGCGCCGGGCTGCTGGGCGGGCATGCGGCCCGTGCTCACCTGGAAGTCGACGGCCGCGGAGCCGACGCCGACCAGGCTGGGGCCGTCAGTGGAACCCTGACCGCCGGTTCCGTGGCAGCTTGCGCAGCCCACGGCGTAGAGCTTCTTGCCCTCCTCGATGGCGAGGGACTGGGCGGTTTCATCGGCCTGCGCCTTGCCCGCGGGGGCGAAGGCGGCGTACAGCCCCCCAGTGGCCGCCAGCGCGAGGAGTAGAACGACGACCGCCGCCAGCGGATGGCGTCGTCGTGCGGAGAGCTTTTTCACGGATTACCCCGGTGTCAGGATCTTCTGCGTCGGTGTTTCTGGATGGTGTGCCGGGTCGGGCCCGGTGACGTGTTCGCTACTTGATCAGGTAGATCGTCGCGAAGAGGCCGATCCAGACGACATCGACGAAGTGCCAGTAGTAGGACACGACGATGGCCGACGTGGCCTGTTCGTGGGTGAACCTCTTGGCCGCGTACGTCCGGCCGAGGACCAGCAGGAAGGCGATGAGACCGCCTGTCACGTGCAGACCGTGGAAGCCGGTGGTCAGGTAGAACACCGAGCCGTACGGGTCTGACGAGAGGCTCAGGCCCTCGTGCTTGACCAGCTCGGTGTACTCGAACACCTGGCCGCCAATGAAGATCGCACCCATGACGAACGTGATGATGAACCACGTCCGGAGCTTCTTCACGTCACCGCGCTCGGCGGCGAATACGCCGAGCTGGCAGGTGAGCGAGGAGAGCACCAGGATCGTCGTGTTCGTCGCCGAGAAGGGAAGGTTCAGGTAATCGGCCTGATGCTTCCAGAACTCGGCGCCTGTCACGGATCGCAGGGTGAAGTACATCGCGAAGAGGGCCGCGAAGAACATCAGCTCGGAACTCAACCAGATGATGGTTCCGACGCTGACGAGGTTCGGCCGGTTGACCGTCGGGTGCGCGTGCCCGGTATCTACTGTCGTTGCTGTCGCCACGACCGACATTATGTCGGTCGCTTATCCCGCCCTCACCCCGGGGGGTGCCGTTCGGAGTGTCAGGGGCGTGTGCAAGGCCCGAACGGCCCATCAGATGGCCCTCGCGGGGGCCCACGTGCGACATCTCCGAACCGATGTTGACAGCGCACCGGGAGGAGTAGCATCCCGCGCAACATCAACGTGATTCACGGGACACGTGGAGGAACGAAATGCGGGCGACTGCGCGGGTTCTGGTCTACAGCGACGACGCGGGCACCCGGGAGCAGGTGCGGCTGGCGGCGGGGCGCCGGCCGGCCGCGGACCTGCCGCCGGTGGAGTTCGTGGAGTGCGCGACGCTTCCGGCGGTCCTGACGGAACTGGACGCGGGCGGCGTCGACGTGTGCGTGCTGGACGGCGAGGCGGTTCCGGCCGGGGGCATGGGTGTGTGCCGGCAGATCAAGGACGAGATCTTCCGGTGTCCGCCGGTGCTGCTGCTGATGGGGCGCCCGCAGGACGCCTGGCTGGCCACGTGGAGCCGTGCGGACGCGGCGGTGACCCTGCCGGTGGACCCGGTGGAGTTCCCCGACGCCCTGGCGGGCCTGCTGCGCTCCCGGCTGTCCCTGGACGCCTGACGGTCCGACAGGCCGTCTCCGGGGCCCTGGGGGCCCCGGAGGCTGCGCGGGCGCGGGGAGGCGCATGGGGCCTCAGACGGTCGGTCGCAGGCGTGCCTGGTCGATCGGGCTGCGGCCTTCCTGGGTGCCCTTGAGGAGGGCGCTGCCCTGCCGCCAGTCCTTCCAGTCCATGTTCCAGTCGCCGAAGCCGTTGCCGAAGATGTCCATGTCGTCGCCGATGCTGTTGATCACCTTGACGATGTCGCCCTCGGTGATGTTCTCGTAGAACCAGGCGGCGTTGCCGGTGCTCATGCCGGTGCAGCCGTGGCTCACGTTCTCGTAGCCCTGGGAGCCGACGGACCACGGCGCGGCGTGCACGTATTCACCGCTCCACGTCACCCGGGTGGCGTAGTAGACGGGAAGGTTGTAGTACTCGCTGCCGCCGATGCCGACGGTGTCGCCGCGCATCTGGACGAAGTACTGCTTGCCGAGCACCACCTTGACCCCGTTGCGGGTGGAGAAGCCGGGCTTCCCGGTGGTCACCGGAATGGTGTTGATCACTTCTCCGTTGCGCCGGAACGTGAGGTAGTGGGAGGAGGCGTCGGTGGTGACCTCGACGCGGTCGCCGATCTCCAGCTTCAGCGGCTTGGCCGCGGCCCCGTAGAGGTGGTCGGAGACGCGGACGCCTTCCAGGTTGCTCCGTACGGAGACCGTGGTGTTGGCCGGCCAGTACTCCTTGGGGCGGTAGTGCAGCCTCTTGTCGTCGACCCAGTGCCAGGCGCCTTCCACGCCCGCCGGGGCGTCGACGACCAGGCCCCTCTCGACGACGGCGCGGGCCGCCTTCTCCTTGACGGGTTCGCTGAGTTCGGCCGTCAGGGGCTGTCCGACGCCGTACTTGCCCGCGTCCGGGCCGAATTCGACCTTGAGGACGCCTTTGGCCGGGGTGGTGTCGAACGTGGCCGTACGCCGCCCCTGGGCCCCCTTCCCGTTCTCCGTGCTCACGGTGACGGTGTAGCGGACGCCCGCGGCCATCGGGACGGTGTTGTGCCAGCGGTCCCCCTTGGCGGACAGCTCGCCCGCCAGGCGGCGGCCGTGGGTGTCCACGACCGTCACGTCGGTGATGCGGGCCTCGTCCCCCTTCGTGGTGACTTCCAGGGGCTTGTCGGGGTCCACGGGGCGGCTGCCGACGGTCTGGTTGAAGGCGACCTGATCGCCCGCGTCGTACGGGCGCGCGGACAGCGGGTTGCCATCGCCGGACCCGCAGGCGGTGGCGCCGGCCCCGAGGGACGCGACCAGCAGGGAGCAGCTGAGTACCGTCCAAAGACGCGGTGAGTGCTTCATGCGGCCAACGCTATGAAGATATGACAATTACGGCGCGCGGGGTGACTGCAAACGAGGGGCCCGGACTCCTCCATTGGAGGTGTCCGGGCCCCAAGTGCCACGCGGCGCTGCCGCGCGGGTGTTGCTACTGGTTCTGGTTCTCACCGCGGTAGTACTCGTACACCCAGCCCCACAGGCCGATCACGAGGATCGGGGCGGAGAAGTACAGGAGCCACCAGCCGAAGATGACGGCCATGAAGGCGAAGGCGCCACCGACCGCCAGCGAGAGCGGCTGCCAGCTGTGCGGGGAGAAGAACCCCAGCTCGCCCGCCTCGTCGGCGACGTCGGCCTCCAGGTTGTCCTGGGCCATCTCGTCCACGCGCTTGGCCGTGAAGGCCAGGTAGTAGCCGATCATGACGCTCAGGCCGAAGGCCAGGAAGAGCGCGGTGGTGCCGACGGGCTCCTTCGACCACACGCCGTACACGACGGCCATGATCAGGATGAAGAAGGAGAGCCAGAGGAACAGCTTGCCCTGGATCTTCACTTGCCGGCCTCCTTGCTGCCACCGGTGACGGCCTTGGAACCGGCGTGGTCCTCAAGGTGGTCGAGGGCCGCGATCTCCGGGTGGTGCAGGTCGAACGCCGGGGACTCGGAACGGATCCGCGGCAGGGTGAGGAAGTTGTGCCGCGGCGGCGGGCAGGAGGTCGCCCACTCGAGCGAACGGCCGTAGCCCCACGGGTCGTCGACCTCGATCTTCTTGCCGTACTTGGCGGTCTTCCAGACGTTGTACATGAACGGAAGCATCGACAGGCCGAGCAGGAAGGAGCTGATCGTCGAGATCGTGTTCAGCAGGGTGAAGCCGTCGGCGGCGAGGTAGTCCGCGTAGCGACGCGGCATGCCCTCGGCACCGAGCCAGTGCTGCACCAGGAACGTGCCGTGGAAGCCCACGAACAGCGTCCAGAAGGTGATCTTGCCGAGGCGCTCGTCCAGCATCTTGCCCGTGAACTTCGGCCACCAGAAGTGGAAGCCGGAGAACATCGCGAAGACCACGGTGCCGAAGATGACGTAGTGGAAGTGCGCGACGACGAAGTACGAGTCGGAGACGTGGAAGTCCAGCGGGGGCGAGGCCAGGATGACGCCGGTCAGGCCACCGAAGGTGAAGGTGACCAGGAAGCCGACGGCCCAGAGCATCGGGGTCTCGAAGGACAGCGAGCCCTTCCACATGGTGCCGATCCAGTTGAAGAACTTCACACCGGTCGGTACCGCGATCAGGAAGGTCATGAAGGAGAAGAACGGCAGCAGCACACCGCCGGTGACGTACATGTGGTGCGCCCACACGGTCACCGAGAGGCCGGCGATCGCGATCGTCGCCGCGATCAGACCGATGTAACCGAACATCGGCTTGCGGGAGAAGACCGGGATGACCTCGGAGATGATGCCGAAGAACGGCAGCGCGATGATGTACACCTCTGGGTGCCCGAAGAACCAGAAGAGGTGCTGCCACAGCAGGGCGCCGCCATTGGCCGCGTCGAAGACGTGCGAGCCGAACTTGCGGTCGGCCTCCAGCGCGAAGAGCGCGGCGGCCAGCACCGGGAAGGCGAGCAGGACCAGGACACCGGTCAGCAGCACGTTCCAGGTGAAGATCGGCATGCGGAACATCGTCATGCCCGGAGCGCGCATGCAGATGATCGTGGTGATGAAGTTGACCGAGCCGAGGATCGTGCCGAAGCCGGAGAAGGCCAGACCCATGATCCACATGTCCGCGCCGATGCCCGGCGAGCGGACCGCGTCGGTCAGCGGCGAGTAGGCGAACCAGCCGAAGTCGGCCGCACCCTGCGGGGTGAGGAAGCCGGCCACCGCGATGATCGAGCCGAAGAGGTACAGCCAGTACGCGAACATGTTCAGCCGCGGGAACGCCACGTCGGGCGCGCCGATCTGCAGCGGCATGATCCAGTTCGCGAAACCGGCGAACAGCGGCGTCGCGAACATCAGCAGCATGATCGTGCCGTGCATCGTGAACGCCTGGTTGAACTGCTCGTTCGACATGATCTGCGTGCCCGGGCGGGCCAGCTCGGCGCGCATGAACAGAGCCATGACGCCGCCGATGATGAAGAACACGAACGACGTGAGCAGGTACATCGTGCCGATGGTCTTGTGGTCGGTGGTGGTGAGCCACTTCACGACCACGTTGCCCGGCTGCTTGCGCCGTACCGGCAGCTCGTTCTCGTACGAGTCAGCTGCGGCGGCACCCTGGGATTCGTTGAGGATGCTCACAGTTTGTTCGTCTCCGCGTTCCGGGCCGGGTCGGTCTGCTTGATGCCGGCCGGGAGGAAGCCGGTCTGACCCTTCTCCGCCAGCTCCTTCAGGTGCGCCTGGTAGCGCTCCGGGGAGACCACCTTGACGTTGAAGAGCATCCGGGAGTGGTCGACGCCGCAGAGCTCGGCACACTTGCCCATGAAAGTGCCTTCTTCGGTCGGGGTGACCTCGAAGACGTTGGTGTGGCCCGGGATGACGTCCTGCTTGAACAGGAAGGGGACCACCCAGAAGGAGTGGATGACGTCATTGGACGACAGGATGAAGCGGACCTTCTCGCCCTTGGGGAGCCAGAGGGTCGGACCCGGGTTGCCCGTCTGCGGGTTCCGGTCGCTGGGGACGCCCTTGGTGTAGACACCTTCGGCGCCCGCCGGGAACTGCTTGGTGAAGCGGTCCGGGATGGAGGCGAGCTCCTTGGGAACCGCTCCCGCCTTCGGGGTGGCCGGGTCTCCATCGACGTTCTCGATGTAGTTGAAGCCCCAGCTCCACTGGTAGCCGACCACATTGATGGTGTGCTGCGGCTTGGAGAGCGCCAGCAGCTTCGACTCGTCACGCGCGGTGAAGTAGAAGAACACCGAGACGATGATGAGCGGGACCACCGTGTACAGCGCCTCGATGGGCATGTTGTACCGGGTCTGCGGGGGGACCTCCACCTTCGTCCGGCTGCGCCGGTGGAAGATGACGGACCACATGATCAGGCCCCAGACCAGGATGCCCGTGATGAGCGCGGCCGCCCAGGATCCCTGCCACAGGGAGAGGATGCGCGGCGCCTCCTCGGTTACCGGAGTCGGCATTCCGAGGCGGGGAAAGTCTTGCCAGTTAAGCGAGCAACCAGTGGCGGTCGCCAGGACCACGCCCGCAGTCAGCGCCTGCAGCAGCTTCCGCCGCATCGGGCGCCGCGGCGAGCGGTCGGAGCCGTAGGGACTCACGTAGCGCCTTCCCGAGAGTCTCGGCCCGCGCGGCCGGCCGCGGCCGTGTTCGGGTCGGTCGCCGGCCCTGACGCAGGCAGGGGTTTGGATGTTTATGCGGACCAAACCCTACTGGACGCTATTTGAGGTCGCGCGGGGAGGGTGCCCAACGCGCCGCCAGGGCCCCCGAAGGGATGGATCCGCCGTACGGGGGACGGGTCCAACACCCCTGAATGGCGGGCTCCGGAAGCCATCTGACGGCCCCTGACCTCGGCGGCTGCCGGGCTCCGGTTAGCGTGCCCGTATGCCGTACTTCGACAGCGCGTCCGCCGCGCCCCTGCACCCCGTGGCACGCCAGGCCTTGCAGGCCTCCCTCGACGACGGCTGGGCCGATCCGGCCCGGTTGTACCGGGAGGGTAGGAAGGCCCGGCTGCTGCTGGACGCGGCGCGGGAGGCGGCCGCGGAGGCGGTGGGATGCCGCGCGGACGAGCTCGTGTTCACTCCTTCGGGGACGCACGCGGTTCACGCGGGGGTCTCGGGGGCCCTCGCGGGGCGCCGGCGTGTCGGGAACGGGCTGGTCGTGTCCGCGGTCGAACACAGTTCTGTACTCCACGCGGCCGAGGTGCACGCGGCGAACGGCGGTGCGGTGGCGGAGGTCCCCGTGGACCGGTTCGGCGCGGTGTCCCCCGCCGGGTACGCGGACGCGCTGGGCCCGTCGACCGCGCTGGCCTGCCTGCAGTCGGCCAACCACGAGGTGGGCACGGTCCAGCCGGTGGCGGAGGTCGCGGAGGTCTGCGGCGCGGCCGGGGTGCCGCTCCTCGTCGACGCGGCGCAGTCGCTGGGCTGGGGTCCGGTGGAGGGCGCCTGGTCGGTGCTCGCGGCGAGCGCGCACAAATGGGGCGGGCCGCCGGGGGTGGGGCTGCTCGCGGTCCGCAAGGGGGTCCGCTTCTCGCCCCAAGGCCCGGCGGACGAACGGGAGTCGGGCCGTTCGCCCGGCTTCGTGAACCTCCCCGCGGTCGTGGCGGCGGCGGCCTCGCTGCGGGCCGTGCGGGCCGAGGCGGAGGCGGAGGCGGCCCGGCTGCGGATCCTGGTGGACCGCATCCGGCGGCGGGTGGTCCGGCTGGTGCCGGACGTGGAGGTGGTGGGCCACCCCGACGCCCGCCTCCCCCACCTGGTCACCTTCTCCTGCCTGTACGTCGACGGGGAGACGCTGCTGCACGAGCTGGACCGGGCGGGCTTCTCGGTCAATTCGGGCTCCTCGTGCACCAGCTCCACGCTGACCCCGAGTCATGTGCTGCGGGCGATGGGGGTGCTGTCGGAGGGGAACGTACGGGTCTCGCTCCCGCCGGGCACGCCGGCGGAGGAGGTCAACGCGTTCCTGGAGGTACTGCCGGGCGCGGTGGCGGACGTACGGAAGCAGTTGGGCGTGTCGGAGCCGCCCGCGGTGGCGCCGGTGGCGGACTCCGTCGAGCTCGACGCGCTGGGGCTGCGCTGCCCGCAGCCGGTGATCGAACTGGCCCGGGCCATTCACAGGGTGCCGGTGGGGGGCACGGTGACGGTCGTCTCCGACGACGAGGTGGCGCGGCTGGACATCCCGGCGTGGTGCGGGATGCGGGGGCACGCGTACGTGGGGGAATCGCCCCGCCCGGTGGGCGTGGCGTACACCGTCCGCCGCCTGCACTGACCCGCGGCCCGCGTACTGGGGCTGCGCCCCAGACCCCGCGCCTCAAACGCCGGAGGGGCTGGAACCCCCGGCCTCGCCGGCGTTTGAGGCGCGGGGGTCCGGGGGCGGCGCCCCCGTGCGGCGGCGCCGCAGACGAGGGCACGGGAGCAACCCCGCAGGGGGTCAGGCGGAGAGGTGGGCCTGGACCTCGGCCGCGGCCTCGTCGCCGTACGCCTTCGTGAAGCGCTCCATGAAGTGCGCCCGCGCGAGCGTGTACTCCTGGGTGCCCAGGGTCTCGATGACCAGGGTCGCCAGCATGCAGCCCACCTGCGCGGCGCGCTCGAGGCCGACGCCCCACGCCAGCCCCGTGAGGAACCCGGCGCGGAACGCGTCGCCGACGCCCGTCGGGTCGACCTTCGCGTTCTCCTCGGGGCAGCCGACGACGATCGGCTCCGCCCCGACCCGCTCGATCCGCACGCCCTGCGAGCCCAGCGTGGTGACCCGGGTGCCGACCTTGGCCAGGATCTCCGCGTCCGTCCAGCCCGACTTCGACTCGATGAGGCCCTTCTCGTACTCGTTCGAGAAGAGGTACGTCGCGCCCTCCATCAGGGTGCGGATGTTCTCGCCGTCCATGCGGGCGATCTGCTGCGAGAAGTCGGCGGCGAAGGGGATCCCCCGCGTCCGGCACTCCTCCGTGTGGCGCAGCATCGCCTCGGGGTCGTCCGCGCCGATGAGGACCAGGTCGAGCCCGCCCACGCGGTCGGCGACCGACTTCAGCTCGATCAGGCGGGCCTCGCTCATCGCGCCCGTGTAGAAGGAGCCGATCTGGTTGTGGTCGACGTCCGTGGTGCACACGAAGCGCGCGGTGTGCAGCACCTCGGAGATGCGGACGGACTCGGTGTCGACGCCGTGCCGGTCCAGCCAGGCGCGGTACTCGTCGAAGTCGTAGCCGGCGGCCCCGACCAGGATCGGGCGGCTGCCGAGCTGCCCCATGCCGAAGCAGATGTTCGGGCCGACGCCGCCCCGCCGGACGTCGAGGTTGTCGACGAGGAAGGAGAGGGAGACCGTGTGGAGCTGGTCCGCGACGAGCTGGTCGGCGAAACGGCCCGGGAAGGTCATGAGGTGGTCGGTGGCGATGGAGCCGGTGACTGCGATGCGCACGGCGTGGACGCTCCTGCGGAGGACGGCAAGGGGGACATTCAAAACTACCCGGTAAGCGAGGCCGAGCCGAACGCACGAAACTACCCCGTAGTAGGTCTTTCTTCGCGCGATCGGCGGTGCCTACGGTGCCTGCATGACCTACACCGACGGTTTCGGCTACTCCGAGTACACCGCCGAGCGCCCCGGCGCGGAAGGCCCGCGTCAGCCAGGTTTCGCCGGCCTGCTGGGCGACTGCGCCCGCATGGCCCCGCACTGGGCGGTTCCCGCGGGCCCGCGGCCGGTGCGGGTGGCGCCCTCGCAGATCCACGGGATCAGCGTCCCGGCGGCCTCGGCGCGGCTGATCGCCTCCACCGCGGCGTACGGGGACCAGTAGGACCGGGAGGGAACCGGTTCCGCTTCTGCTTCGTCACACCCGCATCAGGCAGGTGGGACGGGTGAAGGAGCGATGCGGTGACCAGCGAAGAACCCGACACGGCCGGTACGGCCGACGCAGCGGAAACATCACGCGGCACGCGTCGTCGGCCCGGCTGGGCCGTCGGCTCGATCGCGGCCGCCGTGCTGCTGGTCGGCGGCGGGACCGCGTACTGGGGGTCCACGGCGTACGGCGACGCCTCCCGGAGCGAAGCGGCGGCCGCGCCCCGTGGCGCCGGTGAGCCGACGGGGCCGGGCATCGCGCCCGGGGAGCCCGACCCGTCGGGCGGCCCGGTGGTGTACCGGGCCGACGTCAAGCTCCCGGAGGGCCCGGCAACGGCGCCCACCTTCGCCGCGTCCGGGGACGTCGCCTCGGCGGAGGTGGCCCGGCTCGCGGCGGCCCTCGGCATCCAGGGCTCCCCGCGGCTGACCGGGGAGCTCTGGCTGGCCGGTGAGGCCGCGGACGGCTCGGGGCCGCTGCTCACCGTGAACCTCAAGGCTCCCGGCACGTGGCAGTTCAACCGCTTCCAGCGGGGCGGGGACGGCACCGGCAACGGCGCCGGGGACAACTGCGTGCGCGGCAAGGACACCTGCGGCCCGGCCACCCTCCCGGAGGGCGCGGGCGCCCCGGGGAACGCCGGCACCCCGGCGCCGGGCAAGCCGGTGTCGGAAGAGGCCGCGAAGGCCGCCGCGGGCCCGGTCCTGGTGGCCGCGGGCCTGGAGGGCACCCGGCCCGACGCGCGGCTCGTCCAGGGCTCGGTGCGCGTGGTGACGGCCGACCCGGCGTTCGGCGGGCTGCCCACGCAGGGCTGGTCGACCAGGGTGAGCGTCGCCGCCGACGGCTCGGTGGTGGCGGGCAGCGGCGAGCTGAAGGCCCCCGTACGGGCGGCCGAGCAGCCGGTGGTCGGGGCCGTGGAGGCGCTGGCCCGGCTGAACGCGCGGTCGAGCGGCCAGGAGGGCACCGGCCCCGGTCCCAGCGGCTGCGCGACCTCCGTCCCGCTGGATCCGGACACCGCGGTAGGGGCCACGGACACGCCGCCGTGCAACCCGGACCCCCGGCCGATGAAGCCGCCGCGCACGGAGACGGTCGAGGGCGCCGTGCTCGGCCTGGTGCCGGGGACGGTGGACGGGGCTCGCGGCCTGGTCCCGGCCTGGCTCTTCGAGGTGGCGGGCCAGGGCGGCGCGCCCGGGCACTCGGTGGCCGAGCCGGCCGCGGCGCAGGCTCCCCCCGGGACCACTCCCGGCGGCAAGGGCGGTCACGCCGTGCCCGGGTTCTCGTATGCGGAGGCGGACCGGAAGCTGACCGTGAACTTCTGGGGCAGCGTCTGCAGCACGTACGCGCTGGAGGCGCGGGAGTCCGCCGATTCGGTGCTGGTGAAGATCACGGACACCCCGAACCAGCCCGGCCAGGCCTGCATCATGCTCGCGCAGGAGATGTCCGTCACGGCCACGCTCGAGCAGCCGCTGGGCGCGCGGAAGGTGCTCGACGCGACCACGGGCAAGCCGCTCCCCCGGCAGTAGCCCCGTGGCCCCGTGGCCCCGTGGCCCCGGGCATACGGCGAGGGCCCGCCACCGGTCGGATGCGACCGGTGGCGGGCCCTCGTTCGTACGCGGTGCGCGTCGTCCAGGTTTAGCTGAACGAGTCGCCGCAGGCGCAGGAGCCCGTGGCGTTCGGGTTGTCGATCGTGAAGCCCTGCTTCTCGATGGTGTCGACGAAGTCGATGGAGGCGCCGTGGAGGTACGGGGAGCTCATCCGGTCCGTGACGACCTTCACGCCGTCGAAGTCCTTCACGACGTCGCCGTCGAGCGAGCGCTCGTCGAAGAAGAGCTGGTAGCGCAGGCCGGAGCAGCCGCCGGGCTGGACGGCGACGCGGAGCGCCAGGTCATCGCGGCCTTCCTGCTCCAGCAGGGTCCTGACCTTCTCGGCGGCGGCGTCGGACAGGAGGATGCCGTCGCTCACAGTGGTCTTGTCGTCCTGTACGGACATCTGCATTCACTCCCGAAGTGGGCGGCTCCCCGCCGGAACGGGGAAACGTCGGACTCTTGCCGTCGGTGGCAACGAGCGGGACCGCGGATTCATTCCGGGACCCGACGCTTGTTTCAGATATTCATGCTCGCACACCGCGCGGGGGCGGACCCTAGCGGACGGGATGGATCCGCGGGCTGATGCGTCACATTGACACTATCGGCATCGTCAAACTGACATGAAGCGGTTATGATAGATAGCGTCATATAGACGAGAAGCCGAAGCGATCTTCCAGAAGTCCCTTGTCGCAGAACAGAAAGGGTGCGTGTCGTGACCACCGCCCAGCCTTTGGACGTCCAGCCGACGCCCCTTGCCCTGCTGCTGCTCGGCCGTGAGGCCGACCCCAAGAGCGAGCGCGGGGTGGAGTGCCCTGGCGACCTGCCCTCGCCGTCCGACCCGGACCTCGTGGCGCGCGCCCGCGCGGCCAAGGAGAAGCTCGGCGACAAGGTCTTCATCCTCGGCCACCACTACCAGCGTGACGAGGTCATCGAGTTCGCCGACGTCACCGGCGACTCCTTCAAGCTGGCCAAGGACGCGGCCGCCAAGCCGGAGGCCGAGTACATCGTCTTCTGCGGCGTGCACTTCATGGCCGAATCCGCGGACATCCTGACCTCGGACGACCAGAAGGTGGTCCTGCCGGACCTGGCCGCCGGCTGCTCGATGGCCGACATGGCCACCGCCGAGCAGGTCGCGGAGTGCTGGGACGTGCTGACCGAGGCCGGCATCGCCGGTTCGACCGTCCCCGTCTCGTACATGAACTCCTCCGCCGACATCAAGGCCTTCACCGGCAAGCACGGCGGCACGATCTGCACGTCCTCCAACGCGAAGAAGGCTCTGGAGTGGGCCTTCGAGCAGGGCGAGAAGGTGCTCTTCCTCCCGGACCAGCACCTGGGCCGCAACACCGCCGTCCGCGACATGGGCATGTCGCTGGACGACTGCGTGCTCTACAACCCGCACAAGCCGAACGGCGGCCTGACCGTCGAGGAGCTGCGGAACGCCAAGATGATCCTGTGGCGCGGCCACTGCTCGGTGCACGGCCGGTTCTCGGTCGACTCCGTCAACGACGTGCGCGCCCGGATCCCCGGCGTGAACGTCCTGGTGCACCCCGAGTGCAAGCACGAGGTCGTCGCGGCGGCGGACTACGTCGGCTCGACGGAGTACATCATCAAGGCGCTGGAGGCGGCCCCGGCCGGCTCCAAGTGGGCCATCGGCACGGAGCTGAACCTGGTCCGCCGCCTGGCGAACCGTTTCGCCGCGGAGGACAAGGAGGTCGTCTTCCTCGACAAGACGGTCTGCTTCTGCTCGACGATGAACCGCATCGACCTCCCCCACCTGGTGTGGACCCTGGAGTCCCTGGCCGAGGGCAACCTCGTCAACCAGATCCAGGTCGACAAGGAGACGGAGAGCTTCGCGAAGCTCGCGCTGGAGCGGATGCTCGCGCTGCCGTAGCCGACGGGCCGGATCGTTGGAAGGGGCACCCCTCGGGGTGCCCCTTTTGTTTAACCTCCCCGGTACGGAGGGGAGTTGACCGCCATGACGCGCTACATCGAGGTACTGGCCGACGCAGGTCCGGACGCCGACGGGCAGGAGCAGGCCGAGGCCCGGGCCGAGCTGGTGGCGGCCCTGGAGGAGCTCGGCGTGGACGAGGTCCGCGTACGGGAACTACCCGCGCCGCCCGGTGCCAAGTCCGGTGGCCTCGGCACCGCCGAAATCCTGGTCGCCGTCGTGCCGTCGCTGTTCGCCTCGGTGGTCGCGGCCTTCGACTCCTGGGCCCAGTGGGCGGCCTCGCGGCGGGTGCGGGTGAAGTTCGGGGAGGACGAGTTCGAGGCCTCCCAGCTGAGCCCCGAGCAGCGGCAGGCGCTGGTGGACCACTTCATCGCCCGGACCACGAGGGTTCAGGAGCCGCCCAGTGGCGGTGCGTGAGGCGCTGGTCGTCGCCACCTCCTCGTACAAGGACACCCGGCTGAACCAGCTGAACTCGCCCGGCCTGGACGCGATGAGCCTCTCCGAGGTGCTCAGCGACCCCGGCATCGGCGACTACGCGGTCCGGCCGCTCATCGACCAGCCGGCGCATGTCGTGCAGCAAGAGATCGAGCGCTTCTTCAAACGTCGCAAGCCGGACGACCAGCTGCTGCTGTACATGTCCTGCCACGGCATCAAGGACTCGACGCTCCAGCTGTACTTCGCCGCTGCCAACACCAACCGGGACCTGCTCGACTCGACCTCCGTCCCGGCGGTCTTCCTCAACGGCCAGCTGATCCGCTGCGCGTCACGCAAGATCCTGGTGCTGCTGGACTGCTGCTACAGCGGGGCATTCAAGCCGGGCGGCACGAAGTCGGCGGACACGGAGGTGCACCTGCTGGAGGAGTTCAAGGACACCGGGGTCGCGGTGATCACGGCCACGGACGCCCTCCAGCAGGCCTGGGAGGGCGACGGCCCGGTCACCGACACGGGAGAGGGGCAGCTGTCCGTCTTCACAGCGGCGGCAGTGGAGGGGCTGCGCTCGGGCCGGGCGGACCGGGACGGCGACGGCTGGGTCTCGGTCGAGGACCTGTACGGATATGTCCGCGAGGAGATGCTGGCCCGCGATGCCCGGCAGAACCCGCTGCGCTGGATCTTGGGCGGCCAGGGCACGTTGAAGGTGGCCCGCCGGGCCGACGCCGGCTCGGCGCCGCTGCCCCTTCCCCGGCCGCTGCCCACCCTGGGCAGCCCGGCCGTGGAGATCCTCGGCGCCGTCTCGGCCGCCGCCGCGGCGCTGCGCCGGACCCTGGGACCGATCCCGCGGAAGGTCCTCCTCACCGGCCCGGACGGGACACCGTACGGCAGCACCGACACCCGGGAGATCGTCGCGGCCCTGCCCACCGGGATCGGCCACGCGGCGATCGGGACCGGCCTCGTCCGCGATCTCGTGGCCGACCAGTACGCGCGGACCCAGGACGGCACCGCGACGGCGGTGGTGCTCTTCGAGGCAGTCCTACGGGGTCTCCAGCCGGCGCTGGCCCGGGGAGCCCATCCGACGGTGCTCGTCAGAGTGGTCTCAGTCGTCCTGGAAAAGGCGCGCGCGATCCTCTTCAACCTCGTCCGGGACTGGACGACCACTGCACAAGACCTCGTCCTGGCCATGCAGGCGCGGGTTTCGGACTCCTGGATACTGAAAACCGTGCTCGAAGCCTTGACCGGCACCGGCACCGGCTTCGGCTGCCCCGACGGGGGCTACATCGCCATCGCACCGTCCGCCGGGCGCGACATCACCTGCCACATCTCCGAGGGCTGCATCCTGGGCTCCGCCCACCTCTCGCGCCATCTCGTCCCCGACGAAGTGACGGGACAGAGCGTGCTGCGCGAGGCCCATGTGCTGCTGTGTGCGGAACGCGTCTCCTCGGCAGCCGACGCTCGGGCCGCCGGGTCGCTCGCGACGCTCGGCGGACGGCCCCTTCTCGTCGTGGCCGCCGGATTCGGCGAGGACGCCCTGGACGCTTTCGCGGCGCACACTCCTGAGATCGGCCCCATCTGCGTCCCCGTACCCCTGCCGGATTCCGTCCCGTACTGTCCCGGGTCCGACCCGTACTGGCTCGCGCTCCAGCCCGGCATCGTGTCGCTCTTCACGGGTGCCCGCGTCTTCCAGCAGGCCCAGGGGATACGGACGGCCACCCCACAGGACCTCGGCACCGCCCGGCGGGCGGTGGTCGCCCCACACCTCACGGCCCTGGTCGGTGGCGGCGGGGACGCCGACCTCCACGCCGCTCACATCGAGCGCCTCAAGATCGAGCACCGCGAGGCAAGCCGATACACCGTTCTCTCGCCCCACCTGCTGGCGGGCCGCGTCGCGGAGATCGCAGTGGGCGGCACGGACGAAACGGCAACCCGGCGGTCCATCTCGCAGGTGCAGCAGGCTCTGCGCGTGGGGATCGCGGCACAGCAGCGAGGCATCCTCCCCGGTGGGGCCGCCGCGCTGGCGGTGGCGGGGCACCGGCTCGGCGCGACGGTCGGCCTGCCAGAGCACGAGGCCACGACGGCATTGCTGCGGGCGCTCGACCAGCCCCTGTTCGCCCTGGCCGAGAACCACGGCGCGCAGGACCCCGGGGCCCTGATCGCACGGATCCACCGGGACTGGCCCGATGCCACCTACGACGCGGAGGACGGCATCACCACAACGCCTGTTCTGGCCTATTCCTGGATACCCACGGTGGACGTCTTGGCGATCGTCCGCTCCGTCGAAGCCTCCGTACTGACCTACCTGTCGCTGATCTGAGCCGTACGCACGCCGAAGGGGCGCCCCATGCGGACAAGGCGCCCCTTCGGGTCGGTCGGCCCGGTCAGACGCGGGCCGGGGAACCCTCGTCCGACGGCTGCGACGGGTTCGGGACCACCGTGAGGCGGGCCGTCTTCTTCGCGCGGCGGCGCTCCTTGCGCAGTTCCACCATCGTGTAGAGCGTCGGCACCAGGAGCAGCGTCAGCAGGGTCGAGGTGACCAGGCCGCCGATCACCACGACGGCGAGGGGCTGCGAGATGAAGCCGCCCTCGCCGGTGACGCCCAGGGCCATCGGGAGCAGCGCGAAGATCGTCGCGAGGGCCGTCATCAGGATCGGGCGCAGTCGGTGCCGGCCGCCCTCGACGACGGCTTCGACGACGCCGAGGCCCTGCGCCCGGTACTGGTTGACCAGGTCGATCAGGACGATCGCGTTGGTCACGACGATGCCGATGAGCATCAGCATGCCGATCATCGCGGGGACGCCCATCGGCGTGCCGGTGACGAGGAGCAGGCCGATCGCGCCGGTCGCCGCGAACGGGATGGAGACCAGCAGGATCAGAGGCTGGACCAGCGAGCGGAAGGTCGCGACCAGCAGCATGAAGACGATCGCGATGGCCGCGAACATGGCCAGGCCCAGCGAGGCGAAGGCCTCGTCCTGGTCCTCGGAGACGCCGCCGATGGAAGCGGTGGCGCCCTCCGGCAGCTTCAGGGCCTTGATCTTCGTCTGGAGGTCGGAGCTGACCGCGCCGGTGTTGTCGCCCACCGGCCGCGCGGTGATGGTGGCGGCGCGGGCGCCGTCGATCCGGGTCATCGCGACCGGGCCGGGGACCTCCTTGACCTCGGCGATGTCACCGAGCTTGAGGGGGCCGACGGGGAGGGCCCGCAGCTGGGCCAGGGTGGTGGCCGGCTGCGCGGACCTGATGACGATGTCCCGCTCGGTGTCGTCCAGTACGGCCTTGCCCGCCGGGTTGCCCCGTACGGCCTGCGCGACGATCCCGCCGAGCGCGGCCTGGTTCAGGCCGGCCTCGGCCGTCCGGGGGGTGGCGGTCACCGAGATGCGGGGCACGGACTGGGAAAGGTCGCTCTGCACGTCGGTGACGTTCTTGAGGGTGGCCACCTCGGCGCGGACCTGCTCGGCGGCCTTCGCGAGGACCCCGGCGTCCCCGGCCTTGACGACCACGCTGAGGTTCTGGTTGCCGAAGCCGTCGCCCGCGGCGATCCGGGTCTCGCCGATGCCGTCGAGGGCGGCGAGCTTGCCCTCGATCTGCTTCTTGACGGTCTCCGCCTTGCCGGAGTCCTTCAGGGAGACCTGGTACGAGGCCTGGTTGGAGCCCGTGCCGCCGCCGAAGGCCGCGAGGAAGCCGGAGGAGCCGACGGTGACCTGGTGGCTCTTGACGCCGTCGACCGAGGCGAGCACCTGCTCGATCTTGCGGCTCGCCTCGTCGGTGGCGGCCAGGGAGGTGCCGGGGGCCAGTTCCTGCTTGACCGTCAGGACCTCCTGCTCGCCCTGGTCGAAGAAGTTGGTCTTGAGCAGCGGGGTCATGCCGAAGGTGCCGACGAGGACGACGACCGCGATGGCCACGCTCGTCAGGCGGCGGCGGGTGGCGAAGCCCAGGACCCGTACGTAGAGGCGCTGGAGCCTGCTGCGGGCCTCCTTCTCCTCGGCCTCGCGGCGGGCCCGTTCCGGATCCTCCGCCGTGCCCTTGGGTGCCTTGAGGAACCAGTACGACAGCACCGGCACGACCGTCAGCGAGACGAGCAGCGAGGCCAGCAGGGCCGCGGTGACGGTGAGCGAGAAGGAGCCGAACAGCTCGCCGATCATGCCGCCGACCAGGCCGATCGGCAGGAAGACGGCGACGGTGGTGAGCGTGGAGGAGGTGACCGCGCCGGCCACCTCCTTGACCGCGGTGATGATGGCGCTCTCGCGCTCCTCGCCGTAGCCGAGGTGGCGCTTGATGTTCTCCAGGACCACGATCGAGTCGTCGACGACACGGCCGATGGCGATGGTGAGCGCGCCCAGCGTCAGCATGTTCAGCGACAGGTCGCGGGTCCAGAGCACGATCAGCGCGAGGACGACGGACAGCGGGATGGAGACCGCGGTGACCAGCGTCGAGCGCAGCGAGGCCAGGAACACCAGGATCACGATCACCGCGAAGAGCAGGCCGAGCATGCCCTCGGTGGTGAGGCTGGAGATGGACTTGGCGACGGCCGGGCCCTGGTCGCTGACGACGGTGAGCTCGGCGCCCGCGCCGAGGGTGGAGCGCAGCTCGGGCAGCTTGTCCTTGACGGCGTCGGAGATGGCGACGGCGCTGCCGTCCTTGTCCATGGTCAGGACGAGGGCGAGGCTCGGCTTGCCGTTGGTGCGGGTGAGGGAGACGGCCTTGGCGGGCTCCTGCTTCACGGTGGCGACGTCGCCGAGGCGCACCGCCGGCTTGCCCGGGCCGGGGCTGAGGCGCAGGTCCTCGACCTGGGCGAGGGAGGTGTAGCCGGTGCCGACGCGGACGGTCCGGTTCTTGCCCGCCTCGTCGAAGGAGCCGGCGGGGACGGTCGCGCCGCCCGCCTGGAGGCCCTGGGCGAGGGAGGCGCCGTCGAGGCCGGCTGCCGCGAGCTTCGCGTCGTCGGGGGTGACGGTGACCTGGAGGTCCTGGACGCCGTCGACGGTGACCTGGCCGACGCCGTCGATGTCCGACAGGACGGGGACGACGGAACGTTCCAGCTGGTCGGCGAGGGCCTGCTGGTCCTTGTCGGAGGTGACGGCGAGGATGACGGTGGGGATGTCGTCGGTGGAGCCGGCCACCACCTGCGGGTCCACCTCGGCGGGCAGCCGGACCCGGGCCCGGTTGACGGCCTGCTGGACGTCGGCGACGAGCTGCTTGGTGCCGCTGTCGCCGTAGTCGAAGGTGGCCATGATGAGGGCGTTGCCCTCGCTGGCGGTGGAGGTGATGCCGGTGATTCCGTCGACGCCCTTGAGCATGGCCTCGATCGGTTCGACGACCTGCTTCTCCACCACGTCGGGCGAGGCGCCCTGGTACGGCGCGAGCACGGACACCATCGGCAGTTCGATGGACGGCAGCAGCTGCTGCTTGAGCTGCGGGATGGCGATGGCGCCGAAGAGGAGCGCGACGAGCGACACGAGGCCGATCAACGCCCTTTGGGCAAGGCTGAAGCGGGACAGCCAGGACATGGGTGTGGGATCTCTCTGCAGTGGCGAACGCGAGGGCGTTCCCAGCCTGTCCCGTGATCCGGGCGCGTTGCGTCGCTCCCAGGTCCCGTCCTTATGTGCGGCATACCGCGTCCGCAGTACGCCGTACTACTGCGCCGCGTACGCCGCTACTCCGCGCGGGGCCGGACCAGTCCCGATTCGTAGGCAATGACCACCAATTGGGCGCGGTCGCGGGCGCCGAGCTTGGCCATGGCCCGGTTCACGTGGGTCTTGACGGTGAGCGGGCTGACCTCCAGCCGGCCGGCGATCCCGTCGTTGGACAGCCCGGCGGCCACGTGTACGAGGACCTCGCGCTCGCGGACGGTCAGTGCGGCGAGCCGCTCCGCGTGCGTGCCGGCCGAGGCCGCGGCGGCGGACGGGTCGGCGCCGCCGCCCTGGGCGAGGAAGGTGGCGATGAGCCCCTTGGTGGCGGCCGGGGAGAGCAGGGCCTCGCCGGCGGCGGCCACCCGGATCGCGTTGAGCAGCTCCTCGGGCTCGGCGCCCTTGCCGAGGAACCCGGAGGCACCGGCCCGCAGCGCCTGGACCACGTACTCGTCGACCTCGAAGGTCGTGAGCATCACCACGCGCACGGCGGCGAGTTCCGGGTCCGCGCTGATCATGCGGGTGGCGGCGAGTCCGTCGGTGCCGGGCATCCGGATGTCCATGAGCACGACGTCGGCGCGGGTCTCGCGGGCGAGCGCGAAGGCCTGCGCCCCGTCGGAGGCCTCCCCCACGACGTGCATGTCGGGCTCGGAGTCGACGAGCACCTTGAAGGCGGAGCGCAGCAGCGCCTGGTCGTCGGCGAGCAGCACCCTGATCGGCGCGGTGGCGGTCGGCTGCGTCGGAGTGTGGTCCACGGGGCGAGCGTACGCGGGCCTTGGCGCGCGGGGTCAGCCGAGGGCGAGCACGATCAGGGCGGTGGTCGCGGAGACTTCGGCGAGGGCGCCGAAGACGTCTCCGGTGACCCCGTCGAAGCGGCGCACGCAGCGGCGCAGCAGCCGGTCCGCGACGAGCAGGGCCGCCAGGACCGCCGCGGCGGCGCGGGCGGCCTCCGGGAGGCCGAGCGGGAGGGCGGCGGCCGCGGCGGCCACCGTGGTCAGGGCGGCCAGCGCGGCGGCCGTGCGGCGCGGGACCGCGCCGGCGACGGCGGCGCCGAGCCCCTCGGGCCGGGCTGGCGGGACACCCTCGCGGGAGGCCAGGGTCATCGCGAGGCGGGCGGTGACGGCGGCGGTGACGGCGGCGAGGGCGCCGCGCACCCAGCTGTCGGCGTAGGCGTCGGACAGGGCGGCGACCTGCACCAGCAGCGCCATGACCAGGGTGACGACCCCGAACGGCCCGATGTCGGACTGCTTCATGATGCGCAGCGCGTCTTCGGCCGGTTTGGCGCTGCCCAGGCCGTCCGCGGTGTCGGCGAGCCCGTCCAGGTGCAGCCCCCGGGTCAGCACCGCCGGAACGGCGACGGTGGCGGCCGCCGCGAGCAGCGGGCCGCCGCCGAGCACCAGCAGGAGCACTCCGGGCACGGCGGCGAGCAGGCCCACGACCAGCCCGGCGAGCGGGGCGCAGGCCATCCCGGTGCGGGCGGCGGGGCGGTCCCAGCGGGTGATGCGGGCGGGCAGCACGGTGAGCGTGCCGAAGGCGAAGCGGACGCCGTCGAGGAGGGAGGCGCGGTCCGCGGGCGGCGCGAGGGGCTGGTCTTCGAACGAATCTGTCATCGGCGCGAACGCTACCCGCTCACCACGGACGGTAAATTGCCCATTACCTACCAAATAGGGAGTCAGTGGGATGGGTCACTGGTGGTACCGGAACATCATCGAGCCGGGGAAGCTGCCCATGCTCCTCGCACTGCTCTCCTTCGTGACGTCGTTCCTGGTCACCCGTGTGATCACCCGGATGATCCGGGCCGGCAAGGGGCCCTTCCGCAACGTCACGCCGGGCGGCATGCACATCCACCACGTGGTGCCCGGCGTCATCCTCGTGATCATCGGCGGCTTCGGCGCGGTCGGCAGCGCCCGGCACGGCTTCGGCGCGGCGCTCTCGGCCGTGATCTTCGGGCTGGGGGCCGGCCTGGTCCTGGACGAGTTCGCGCTGATCCTGCACCTCGACGACGTGTACTGGAGCGAGGAGGGCCGCAAGAGCGTGGAGGTCGTCGTCCTGACGGCCGCGCTGGTGGCCCTGGTCCTGGGAGGGTTCGTGCCGTTCGGGGTGAACGACCTGACCGACGAGGAACGCCAGAGCCGCGGCCTGGTCGCCATGAACACGGCCACCAACTTCTTCCTCGCCCTGATCGCCCTGTGGAAGGGCAAGGCCCGCACCGCCATCTTCGGCGTGGTCATCCCGTTCGTGGCGCTCGTCGGCGCGGTCCGGCTGGCCCGGCCCGGTTCTCCGTACGCGAAGAAGTTCTACGCGAAACGCCCGCGCGCCCGCGCCAAGGCCGGCCTGCGCGCCTTCCACCACGACCGGCGCTGGGCGGCGCCCCGGCGCAAGTTCGAGAACTTCATCGGGGGGACCCCGGACCCGGAGCGCCCCGCCGTCTCCCTGGAGAAATCGGCTGACGAGTGAACGACGACGGGCCCGCCCCCAGAATAAGTGGGGGCGGGCCCGTCAGCTCGTGGCCGTGACCTGGTGCGCGCTCAGCCGGGGATCAGCCCGTCGTCGCTGAGCATGTCCCTGACCTCGTCCAGCGTCGCGTCCGGACCGGGCAGGATCAGCTCGGACGGCTCCAGCGCCTCGTCCGGCAGGGGCTCGCCGAGCCGCCGCACGGCTTCGAGCAGCGCGCCCAGCGTGCGCCGGAAGCCCTCCTCGTCGCCGCTCTCCATCTCCGCGAGCAGCTCGTCGTCCAGCTTGTTGAGCTCGGCGAAGTGGCTCTCGGCCACCTTCACCTGGCCTTCCCCCATGATGCGGACAATCACGACGGGCCCCGTTCTACTGCTTGTCGAACCGGTGCTGGTTCTGCGACTGCTGGCCGGTGCCCGGGGCGCCGCCCTCGATCGCCTGCTGCTGGGCGGACGGGCCGCCCGCCAGCTCGGCCTTCATGCGCTGGAGCTCCAGCTCGACGTCCGTACCGCCCGAGAGGCGGTCCAGCTCGGCCTGGATGTCGTCCTTGGTGCCGAGCCCGCTCTGGTCGTCGAGCGCGCCCGAGGCCAGCAGCTCGTCGATCGCGCCGGCCCGGGCCTGGAGCTGGGCGGTCTTGTCCTCGGCCCGCTGGATGGCCAGGCCGACGTCGCTCATTTCCTCGGAGATGCCGGAGAAGGACTCGGCGATCCGCGTCTGCGCCTGGGCCGCGGTGTAGGTGGCCTTGATGGTCTCCTTCTTCGTCCGGAAGGCGTCCACCTTGGCCTGCAGCCGCTGGGCGGCGAGGGTCAGCTTCTCCTCCTCGCCCTGCAGCGTCTGGTGCTGCACCTCCAGGTCGCTGACCTGCTGCTGGAGCGAGGCGCGACGGGACAGCGCCTCACGCGCCAGGTCCTCACGGCCGAGGGCGAGCGCCTTGCGGCCCTGGTCCTCCAGCTTGGCCGACTGCCCCTGCAGCTGGTTCAGCTGCAGCTCCAAGCGCTTGCGGGAGGTCGCCACGTCGGCGACTCCGCGACGCACCTTCTGAAGCAGCTCCAGCTGCTTCTGGTACGAGTAGTCGAGGGTCTCGCGCGGGTCCTCGGCCCGGTCAAGGGCCTTGTTCGCCTTCGCGCGGAAGATCATCCCCATACGCTTCATGACACCGCTCATGGGCTTCGCGCGCCCCCTTCTAGACGGACTGTGCTCCAGGTCACCGACAAGACCCACAGTACGGGGCCTGTCTCCATTACCGCACTGTTCGAGTACGGATGCGCTCCTCCTCCAGGACGACTCCGCCCCCGCCGTATCAGGCGTGAGGAGTAGGTGCGCCCCCGACGAGCCTCGCACCGAGGAGGACGCGCGCCGTTGCCGGATCGTTCCCCGCCGGGGTGGGGCCCATGCGCTCGACCACGTAGGGTTGGGTTTGTGTTTGGTAGCCGCTCCTCCAAGGAAGAGAAGGCCGCCGCCACCGACAAGGTGAGCGCCGACCTCTCGCAGCCCCGTGACCCGCAGGCCCCCAAGGGCCGCCCGACGCCGAAGCGTGCTGTGGCCCAGTCGCAGCGCAAGGCCGTCGTGGCCTCGACCGGCAACCGCAAGGAGGATGCCAAGCGAGCCCGTGAGCGCCGTCGCGTGGAGATGGCCAAGCAGCGCGAGGCGCTGGCCAGCGGCGACGAGCGTTACCTGCCCGCGCGTGACAAGGGCCCCGTCCGCCGCTTCGTCCGCGACTACGTGGACTCCCGCTTCTCGGTCGCCGAGATGTTCCTGCCCCTGGCTGTGATCATCCTGGTGCTGAGCATGGTCCGCCAGCCGGCCATCCAGAACATCGCCCTGCTGCTGTGGCTCGGCGTGATCGCCCTGATCATCGTCGACTCCATCGGCCTGGTGTTCCGCCTGCGCAAGGCCCTGAACGAGCGCTTCGCGAACGAGCCGCGCCGCGGCGCCGTCGCGTACGGCCTCATGCGCACGCTCCAGATGCGCCGGCTTCGCCTGCCGAAGCCGCAGGTCAAGCGCGGGGAACGGCCCTGAGCGGATTCTCCGAAGGCGCCCGGCTCTGGCTGGAGGGCCTGGGCGGACTGCGCAATGCCGTCCGCCAGGAACTCGTGGGCCGGCAGGTCGACGAACAGATCGCGCAGCGCTTCCCGGTAGGGCAGCGGCTGCGCGTTCTCGACGTGGGCATGGGGCAGGGCACGCAGGCGCTGCGCCTCGCCCGCGCCGGGCACAAGGTGACGGGCCTGGAGCAGGACCCCGGCATGCTCGCCGTCGCCCGTGAGGCGCTCCGGCAGGAGCCGGCCGGAATCCAGGACCGGGTCCGGCTCCTGGAGGGCGACGGCCGCGAGACCGGCGCGCACTTCCTGCCGGGCAGCTTCGACGTGGTGCTGTGCCACGGGGTGCTGATGTACGTGCCCGAGCCGGACGCCATGCTCGCCGGGCTGGCCCGCATGCTCGCCCCCGGAGGCCTCCTGTCCCTGCTGGTCCGCAACGGCGACGCGCTCGCCATGCGGCCGGGGCTGGACGGCGACTGGAAGGGCGCGCTGGCCGCCTTCGACACCGTCGACTACACGAACCGCCTCGGCCTGGACGTCCGCGCCGACCGGCTGGCCGGCCTGACGGCCACCCTGTCCGGCATCGGCGCCCCCCTCCAGTCCTGGTACGGGGTCCGCGTCTTCACCGACGGCACCGAGGCGGGCGAGTCCCTCCCGCCGGACGAGGAACTGGAACGCCTCCTCGCCGCCGAGGACCGCGCGGGCCGCACCGACCCCTACCGCGGCGTGGCCGCCCTCCTCCACCTCTGCGGCGTCCGCGGCCAGTAGCCTCCCGGCGGGGCCTGCGGTTCCTCGGGGGCGTGCCGCTCCGGCCGGGGCGGGGTGGGGCGGGCCGCTGCGCGGGGCCTCTCCCCCACCCCGCCCCTTCCCGTAACTGGGGCTCCGCCCCAGACCCCGGTCCTCAAGCGCCGGACGGGCTGGATTTTGCCCCTGCCGTCGGCCAGGTGCGGCAAATTTCAGCCTCGCCGGCGTTTGAGGCGCGGGGTCCGGGGCAGCGCCCCGGCAGCGGCGCCGCACCCGGACCCCGCAGAGCAACCCCGCAGGGGTCACGCGTCGAGGGCCTCCCGCAGGGACATCGCGTAGATCTCCACCCCGCCGTCGTCCGACAGGCGAACCCGCTCGGCGCCGCCCTCCAGCAGGTCCTTCCAGACCTCACCGATCCAGGACTCCGCATCCCCCTGCGTGGTGAACTCCTCGGGTACCACCGCCGGGGCCGTCTCCGTGCCGTCGGCCTTCTCGAACCGCCACGTCCACGCCATGTCCGCCTCCGTTGCTCGTCCGTCTGTCCTTGAGTGTGCCCGCAGAGTAACCGGGCGCGCAGCACTCTCGGGGACGCGGGAGGATCATCCTGTGGAACTCACTCTGCTCGGCACCGGCACACCCCAGGGCCTGCCCCGCCCCGGCTGTCCCTGTGCGGCCTGCGCGGTGTCCGTGGGCACCCGATCCAGGGCCGCCACGGCCGTACTCGTCGACGGGGCGCTGCTGCTCGACCTGACCCCCGGGGCGGTGCTGGCCGGCGCCCGGGCCGGGCATTCGCTGGCCGGCGTACGGCAGGTCCTGCTGACCCACCCGCACGACGGGCCCGCCGTGGAGCTGCCGCCCGGGCTGCCGGCCGCCGGGCGGGTCCCGGACGGGCGGGAGCTGTCGGTGATCTCGGGGCACCGGGTGCGGGCGGTACCGATGGACGCGCCGGGCACCGGCTACGAGGTGACGGGCCCGGACGGCGGCCGGCTGCTGTACCTGCCGCCCGGCGGCGCGCCCGCCGGGACCAACGGGACGACGCATCAGCGGCCGTACGACATGGTGCTCGCCGATGTGCTGGGCCGGCCCGAGGCCCTGGCCCGGCTGCGCGCGAGCGGTGCCGTCGGCCCGGCCACGGACGTGATCGCCGTCCACCTGGACCACGACACCCCGCCCGGCCGGGAGCTGGAGCGCCGGTGCGCGGCCGCCGGGGCACGGGCCGTACGGGACGGGACCACCGTGATCGTCGGGGAGTTCCACGCCGTGCCGGACCTGCCGCGCCGGACCCTGGTGCTGGGCGGGGCCCGCTCGGGCAAGTCCGTGGAGGCGGAGCGGCGGCTGGAGTCCTTCCCCGAGGTGGTCTACGTGGCCACCGGCGGCACTCGGGACGGGGACGCGGAGTGGGCCCAGCGGATCGGCCTGCACCGCGAGCGCCGGCCGGGGAGCTGGCGGACGCTGGAGACCTGCGAACTGGCGCCGCTGCTCGCGGAGCCCGGTCCGCCGCTGCTCATCGACTGCCTGGCCCTGTGGCTCACCGACGCGATGGACCGGGCCGGGGCGTGGGACGACGCGGTCTGGGCCGCGACCGGGCAGAAGGACCTGCGCGAGCGGACCGAGGAGCTGGTGGCGGCGGTGCGCGCGGCCCGCCGCCGGGTGGTGCTGGTCAGCAACGAGGTGGGCGGGGGCGTCGTCCCCGCGACGGCGTCGGGGCGCCGCTTCCGCGACGAGCTGGGCCGGCTGAACGCCACCGTCGCGGGCGAGTGCGAACACGTACTGCTCGTCGTGGCCGGGCAGGCGACCGTACTCAAGGAGTAGCCGAGGAGCAGCCGAGGAACGGCCGGGTGATCCCATGGACGACTCGAAAGCGGCCGCGGAGCGCGCCGGGCTCGCCGCGTTCACCGCGTGCTGCCTGTTCGGCGGCGGCAATGCGGTCGGGGTCAGGTTCAGCAACCGCGAGCTGGACCCGCTGTGGGGAGCCGCGGTGCGCTTCGGCGCGGCGGCCGTGGTGCTGCTGGCGGTGATGGCCGTCATGCGGCTGCCGATGCCCCGCGGCCGGGCACTGGCCGGGGCGGTGCTCTACGGGGTGCTCAACTTCGGGGTGACCTTCGCGCTGGCCTACTACGCGCTGGTACGGGTCCACGCCGGGCTGGGCCAGACCCTGCTGGCACTGGTTCCGCTGGCCGCCCTGCTGCTGGTGGTGGCGCAGCGTCAGGAGCCCTTCCGCGGGTCCGCGCTGGCGGGCACCCTCGTCGCGGTCGCCGGGGTGGCGCTGGCCTCGCGGGCGCCGCTGCAGGGCGGTGTGCCGGTGCTGTCGCTGCTGGCGGTGCTGGGCGCCGTGCTGTGCTTCGCCGAGGCGACCGTGCTCGTGCACCGGCTGCCTCCCGTCCACCCGGTGACGATGAACGCGGTCGGCATGAGCGCCGGGGCGGCGCTGCTGTTCGCCGGTTCGCTGGCCGCCGGGGACGTCTGGCGGCTGCCGGAGCGGGCGGAGACCTGGTGGGCGCTGGCGTACATGGTGGTGGCGGGGTCGGTGCTGACCTTCGTCCTGTACCTGGTGGTGGTGCGCCGCTGGGGCGCCTCGCGCGCGGCCTACGTGTTCGTCGTCGTCCCGGTGGTGACGATCGCGCTCTCCTCCTGGCTGGACGACGAGGAGTTGACGGTCGGTCTGCTCCTGGGCGCTCCGCTGGTGCTGCTCGGGGTGCACCTCGGAGCCCTGCGGCCGGGGAGGCGGGCCAGGGCCCGGAACGGGACCTGAGGGAGAGCCTCACCGGCTGTACTCTCTGGCAGATGAGCACGCTGAATCTCGACGACTTCTCCGATCTGATCGAGCGCCCCGACGGGGGCGTCCGGCGTGATGCCGAGGAACGCCGTGAGCGCCTCGCCGTGCCGCCCGGTGCGCTGGGCCGGCTCGACGAGCTCGCCGAGTGGCTGGCCGCCGCGCAGGGGCAGGTTCCGGTCAGGCCGATCGAGCGCCCGCGCGTGGTGCTGTTCGCCGCCGACCACGGGATCGCCGCCGAGGGCGTCTCCGCCCGGGCCGCCGGCACCGCCCACGAGCTGGTGCGGGGCGTGCTCGACGGGACCAGCCCGGTCGCCGTCCTGGCGGGCCGGCTCGGGGCCGGCGTGCGGATCGTCGACGCGGGGCTCGACTGCGACCCGGAGCTGCTGCCCGAGGACGTGGTCCGCCACCGGGTGCGGCGCGGCAGCGGCCGGATCGACGTGGAAGACGCGCTGACGGCCGAGGAGGCCGAGGCCGCGCTGCGGCTCGGGATGCGGATCGCCGACGAGGAGGCCGACTCCGGTACGGACCTGGTCGTGCTCGGCGACCTGAGCGTCGGCGGGACCACGGTCGCCGCCACCCTCGTCGCCGCGCTGTGCGGTACGGACGCCTCCGTGGTCACCGGCCGCGGCGGGGTGCCGATCGACGACCTGGCCTGGATGCGCAAGTGCGCGGCGATCCGCGACTCCCTGCGCCGGGCCCGCCCGGTCCTCGGCGACCAGGTCGCGCTGCTCGCGGCGGTCGGCGGCGCCGATCTGGCCGCCATCACCGGCTTCCTGCTCCAGTGCGCGGTCCGCCGTACGCCGGTCATCCTGGACGGCGTCGTCTCGGCGGCCTGCGGGCTGGTGGCCCAGCGGGCCGCGTTCCGGGCGCCGGACTGGTGGCTGGCCGGCCAGGCGAGCGGCGAGCCGGGCCAGGCGAAGGCGCTGGACCGGATGGCGCTCAACCCTCTGCTCGACCACGGCGTCACAGTGGGCGAAGGTACCGGGGCATTGCTGGCTCTCCCCCTCGTCCAGGCGGCCGCCGCTCTCGCGGCGGAGCTCCCGGAGCGGGCGGCGCAGGAGCCGGCCGAATGAGCCGCCGGGGTTCGCGGTCCTGACCAGGCCGTGGCCCCGGAGCCGCCCGCTCATGGACGGTAACGCCCCATATGATCGGTTTTTATGGGAGAGGTCCGTTTGACCAGCGCAGAGACCGACCGCGGCGCCGTACCGGCGAACGGTCCGTCATCCGGCAGGAAAGAGACCGGCGGTTCCCCCGCCGGCGGGGGAACCGACAAGGGGACGGACAGGGGGACGGACAAGGGCACCGGAAAGGGCGCCGACAGGGGGACCGCGCACGCGCGGCGCGGCGCCGCGTTCGCGATCTGGTACCTGCGGACGATCGCCTTCGTCAACTTCCTGAGCGCGGTGTGGGTTTCCCTCGGGCAGGACCTGCGGAACCACAACACCGACGACTTCTACACCCCTTACATGCTCACGGCGGGCTTCGCCTCCGGGCTGTTCACCCTGCTGCTCGCCGTCACCCTCGGCCGCCGCAAGCGCGCCTCCTGGATCCTCAACCTCGCGCTCAGCGGCCTCCTGGCACTGCTGCTCGCGCACGCCCTGTACCGGTACGAGGAGATCCGCGAGCACGCCCAGAACTGGGTCTCCCTCGGGGTGACCGCCCTCTTCGTCGGCGCCCTGCTGCTGGGCCGCCGCGAGTCCTACGCCAAGGGCGACCGCTCCAACCCGGCGCTCGCCAGCGCCGTCGCCGCCTTCGGCCTGCTGGCCACCTCGCTGGTCGCAGCCCTGCTGGTCGGCGCCACCAACACCGCCCCGCACAGCGCCGAGGCCACCTTCTGGGACCGCTGGCTGTACGGGGTGATGCGGCTGATCACCCTGGAGCCGGAAGCCAAGATCAAACACATGATCAGCACGCCCGGCTGGGTCAACGTCTTCATCAACGTCATGTCGATGCTGCTGCTGGTCGCCGTACTGTTCGCCGCCTTCCGCTCGCGCCGCGCCGTCGACCCGATCACCGAGGAGGACGAGGAGCGGCTGCGCGCACTCCTCGCCCGGCAGGGCGACCGCGACTCGCTCGGCTACTTCGCGCTGCGCCGCGAGAAGTCCGTCATCTGGTCCCCCACCGGCAAGGCCGCCGTCACCTACCGCGTCGTCGGCGGGGTCTCCCTCGCCTCCGGCGACCCCATCGGAGACCCCGAGGCCTGGCCCGGCGCCATCGAACCGTGGCTGGCCGAGGCCCGCGAGCACGGCTGGGTGCCGGCCGTGATGGGGGCGAGCGAGGAGGCCGGGCAGATCTACGCCCGGCACGGCCTGGACGCCCTGGAACTCGGCGACGAGGCCATCGTCGAAACCGGCGAGTTCACCCTGGAGGGCCGCGCCATGCGCACCGTCCGCCAGGCCTACAACCGCGTCAAGCGGGCCGGGTACACCGTCCGCATCCGCCGCCACGCCGACATCCCCGCCGACGAGATGGACGAGCTGCTGCGCCGCGCCGACGACTGGCGCGACGGCGCGACCGAACGCGGCTTCTCCATGGCGCTGGGCCGACTGGGCGATCCCGCCGACGGCCAGTGCGTGATGCTGGAGTGCACCGACGGCAACGGCGATCTGCGGGCCGTGCTGTCCTTCGTACCGTGGGGGCCCAAGGGCCTGTCGCTGGACCTGATGCGCCGCGACCGGGACTCCGAGAACGGCCTGATGGAGTTCATGGTCATCGAACTCCTGGAACGCTCCAAGGAGATCGGGGTCTCCCAGGTCTCGCTGAACTTCGCCATGTTCCGCTCCGTCTTCGAGCGCGGCTCCCGCCTCGGGGCCGGTCCGGTGCTGCGGATGTGGCGCTCGCTGCTGAGCTTCTTCTCCCGCTGGTGGCAGATCGAGTCCCTCTACCGGGCCAACGCCAAATACCGGCCTATCTGGGAACCGCGGTTCATGCTCTTCGAGAAGAGTTCGGACCTACTGCGGATCGGCATCGCGGCGGGCCGGGCCGAGGGCTTCCTCGAAGCCCCCGGCCTTCCGAAGTGGCTGCACCGCAGACACCTGGAGACCCGCCGTTGACAGCGCGGACCACATCCCCACTCCGGCAGTTCGCGAGCCGTGAGTGGGGGCCCCTGCTCGGGACCGTCCGGGACGCGCTCGCCCGCGACAAGTGGCGGGCGATCCCGATGACGATCGGAGCGGTCTGCCTGACCTCCGTCTTCCAGATCGTGCAGAACACCTCCTGGGGCTTCCAGCCCGTCCAGAACCTCGGCTCGGTCAAGGCCGCCGACCCGCTGTGGCTGGCCCTGCTGCGCACCCCCCTGTCGCTCTTCGTCCCGGCCCTGGACCTGCCGGTGTGGGGGGCGCTCGCGCAGATCCTGATCGTCTTCGGGATCTCCGAGATCTGCATCGGCTGGTGGCGCACGCTGGTGATCGGTTACGTGGCCACGCTCGCCGGGACCACGTACGCGCGGATCGGGCTCTCGCTCGGCCCCGACCACCCCTTCGGCCTGCCGGTGTCCGACCGGATCGTCAACGACACCGGGCCCTCGGCCGCGGTCGTCGGCCTCGCGATCTACGTCTGCTGGCGCTACCGGGCGTACGTGACCGGGGCCCTGGTCATCCTCGTGATGATCGGCGAGGTGCTGATCAAGGACAACCTGGCGGGCAAGGAACACCTGGCGGCCATCGCCGCGGTCATGGCCGTGTGCGTGGTCCGCGCGAAGTGGGGGCCGGCCCGCTCCCGGATGCCGCTGGGGCAGCGGCATCCGCCGGGGCCCTCGGGGCCGCAGGGGCCGTCTCCGGCGTAGGGGCCCGGGCGGAACAGGCCGTACCGTGTCCTACCGTGACGACAGACCTCGGGCCCATCGCGTCCTGCCGGCAGTGGACGCGGGCCCACCCGCTCGCCACCGACGCCGTGCTGGCCTTCGGGGCGCTCGTCGCGATGGTCGTCGGGTCCTTCGCCGATCCGCACGGCCCGCACGGCCAGCCCACCTTCGGGACCCGCACCCCCGAGCCCTTCTCGCTCCTGCTCATGCTGCTCGGCGCGGCCGCCCTGGTGTTCCGGCGCCGGCAGCCGCGCGCGGTGCTCGCCGTCACCTGCGGGCTCTCGCTGCTGGAGCTCACCACCGGGGAGCCGCGGGCGCCCGTCGCGATGTGCGCGGTGATCGCCCTGTACACGGTGGCCGCGCAGACCGACCGGCCCACGACCTGGCGGATCGGCCTGCTCACCATGACGGGGCTGACGGGCGTGGCCATGCTCGCCGGGCCGTTGCCGTGGTACGCGCAGGAGAACATCGGCATCTTCGCCTGGACCGGGATGGCCGCCGCCGCCGGGGACGCGGTGCGCAGCCGGCGGGCCTTCGTCGACGCCATCCGGGAACGGGCCGAACGGGCCGAGCGGACCCGGGAGGAAGAGGCCCGGCGCCGGGTCGCCGAGGAGCGGCTGCGGATCGCGCGAGACCTCCATGACGTGGTGGCGCACCACATCGCGCTGGTCAACGTGCAGGCGGGGGTCGCGGCGCACGTCATGGACAAGCGTCCGGACCAGGCGAAGGAGGCCCTCGCGCACGTACGGGACGCCAGCCGCTCCGCGCTGAACGAGCTGCGGGCCACGGTGGGGCTGCTGAGGCAGTCCGGCGACCCGGAGGCGCCGACGGAGCCGGCGCCGGGGCTGGCCGTCCTGGACGAACTCGCCGACACCTTCCGCAACGCCGGGCTGCCGGTACGGGTCATGGTCGAGCTGGGGCCGGAGCCGCTGGCGGCGGCGGTGGACCTGGCGTCGTACCGGGTGATCCAGGAGGCGCTGACGAACGTACGGAAGCACGCGGGGCCGGGGGTGCGGGCGGAGGTCAGCGTGGTGCGGGTCGGGCCGTCGGTGGAGGTGACCGTCCTGGACGACGGCGGCGCCGCTCCGGCGGAGCCGGGCGAGGCGGGCGAGGCGGGCGAGGCGGGCGAGGCGGGCGGGGGCCACGGGCTGCTCGGCATGCGGGAGCGTGCCACGGCTCTGGGCGGGTCGTGCTTCGCGGGCCCCCGCTTCGGCGGCGGCTACCGCGTCCACGCCATCCTCCCGACCTGACCACCCCCGCTGCGCGGAGCCGTCCCCGGGCGCTGCCCGGACCCGGTCCTCAACCGCCGGGCGGGCTGAAGCACCTGGGGCTCCGCCCCAGACCCCGCGCCTCAAACGCCGGCGAGGCTGGATCGTGCCCCCTCCGGCGTTTGAGGAGCGGGTCTGGGCAGAGCCCAGGGCGCCGCGCAGCGGCGGTTCCAGCGTCGGCCCGGTCAGCGGCAAGGGCGGCGCCAGGCGTCCAGGTCGTACCGCTTCTGCAGGGAGCTCAGTTTCAGCTCGCGCGCGACCTTGCAGAACCGGTCGGGCGTCAACTCGTACTCCGCGTGGAAGACGGCCTTCCCCGCTTCCACGAAGGGCGTCAGCCGCTCGCACTCCGCATATTGCGCGCACTGCTCGTTCACCGCGAAGTCGAAGTCCCCCACCAGCTCCGGGATCTGGTCGAGGTCGTTCTTCAGCCCCACCGCCAGCCCCCGGTCGTGCGCCAGCTTCGCGATGAGCCGGTTGTAGCGCAGCTGGTCGTCCGCGGTGAGCGGGAAGCCCGAGTCGTTGCGGTAGGCGTCCATGTTGTCCGGCTCGACCGCGTCGAAGCCCTTCTCCCGGCACATGTCGAACCGTTTCGCGATCAGCGGTTCCAGCTCGCTCAGCCGGCGGATGTCCAGCCAGCGTTCGCCCTCCCAGCCGTTGCCCTTGCCGCGCGTCGACTCCGGGAACGCGTCCGCGTCGGGGCGGAAGTCCTCCCAGGCTCCGGTGGAGAGGTAGCAGATGGTCTTGCGGCCGGCCTTCTTCAGCGCGGCGACCTGCTGCTTCGTCGTGGTGAAGCCGTCCACGTCGTAGACCGGCGCCTTCACCGAGGTGTCGAGCTTCCCGGTCAGCTGCCACTGCCAGCCGGTCCCGGGCCTCGGCTGCCACCGCTCCCCGGGAGCCTGGTCGGGCCACGACGGGGCCGGCTCGTCCTCCTCCGGCGCGGCCGTGCAGCCCGCGAGCAGGACGAGGGCGGCCACCAGGAGGGTCCGGATACGGGTGCGTCTCATCCGGTCGCCTCCAGCGCGTACGGCAGGGTCCCCCACGGGTGCGGGCCCGTCCCCGGGACCGCGCAGTGCACCCCGGCCCCGCGCTGCGCGGCGAGTTCGGCGGCGGGCGCGCCCGCCGGGACGGCGTAGACGAGGTGGCAGAACCGCTGGGCGGGGTGGTCCGCGGTCCAGTCCGGGGCGGCGGGCGCCTCGCGGTAGGCGTCCCAGGGGCCCTCGAAGGTGACGAGCAGGTCGGCGAGTTCGGCGTAGCCCGGGTCCGGGTGGACCCCGTGGTTGAGGACCAGCGTACGGGCGCCCGCCGCCCGCGCCGCGACGGCGAGCCGGCCGTAGTGCGGGAGGCGTTCCGGGGCGGAGCAGGCCTGGTCGAGGAAGGCCCCGTCGGTGGCGTACCAGTCGCGGTGGCGCAGCAGGTCCCGTACGACGGCGGCGTGCGGGCGCCGCCCGTAGTCGGTGTCGACGTATCCGAGGACGGGCACCCCGGCCTCGCGCAGCCGCTCGGCGACGCGGGCGAACCGCTCGTCGGGGGCGGCGCCCGGGCCGCTGTCGGGGTTCAGCACCACGGAGTGCAGGCGGCCCGCGGAGCGGATCAGCAGCTCCCAGTCCTCGGGCCGGTCGGCGGGGTGCTCGTACAGGGGCACCAGCAGCATGGGGTCCTTGTCGTTTCTCATCGGTGGGCCGTCGCCCGGCCGAGCAGCAGGCACACCAGGGTCGCCAGCACGGCCGCGGCCGCGCCGGCCACCACCAGCTGCACCAGCCGGGGCTGGCCCAGCCCGGTCAGCAGGGCCAGGCTCTGCGCGACGGCGGCCGAGGCGCAGACCACCGCGGCGGGCCGGACCGCGCCGAAGGACTGCAGGAGCAGCCCGGTCCACATCACGGCGCCGAGCAGCAGCAGGGTGGCGGCGCGGAGCCCGGTGAGCGCGGGGGCGCCGGGCCAGAGCAGGGTGCCGGCGAGCCCGAGGGCGAGCAGCACCGCCAGGTAGGCGGCCAGGCAGCCGGCCAGGGTGGTCAGCATGCGCTGCCGGAACGCCCCGGCGGAGCGGGCGGCCCGCAGCCCGGCAAGGCTGCCGCTGCGGAAGCGGTGGAGCAGCCATTCGGCGGGGCCCATGCTGAGGGTGAGGGCCACCGCCGAGGGGGCGGCGACCGCTTCGGCGGGGCCGCCGGCGAGCACCTCGCCGAGGGCGGCGTACAGCACGAGCAGGCCGGTGCCGAGGCCGAAGACCCCGTACGGGACGGAGTCCCCGAGCCGGGGGCCGCGCGGCCCGAACTCCTCCTCGGCGCCCCGCAGCATCCGCCAGCGCACCGGGCCCTCGCCCGGCCGCCGCCGCGCCCGGTCCCGGATCCGGCGCGCGCCGGCCCGTACGCCCTCGACCAGCGGGAGTTCCCGTACGGCCAGGGTGCAGGCGGCGAGCAGGGACACCACGAGCAGGGTCACGCGGACCGGCACCGGCAGGTCCACGAAGAGGGCGAGCACCGCCCCCGCGGCCATCGGGCCGAGCGCGGCGAGCAGCACCCGTTCCCGGCCGAGGACGAGCAGGACGGTGGCGGCCCCGACGTAGACGGCCTGTCCGGCGGCGAAGGCGTACGAGAACGGCGGCCCGCCGGGCACGGCGAGCGCGGCGGCGGTGCCGAGCAGGGACCCGGCGGGGGCGCCGACGAGCAGGGTCCGCCCGGCGGCGGCCCGGTCGCCGAGGCCGAGCCAGGAGTAGGCGCGGTGGGACAGGGTCTGGTCCCAGACCCAGCCGATGAGCGCTCCGGCGAGCAGGGTCAGGGTCCCGGCGGGCAGGCCGAGGCGGTCCGGCGGGCCGTCGAGGAGGGGCGCGCCGAGGACGTAGGCGAGCCCGGGCAGGGCGAAGATCACCCCACGGAGCAGGCAGGCGGTGAGGGAGACCTTCCAGGGGTCGGGGGCGCTCTCGGGCTCCGGGAAGGCGCGGGGCACCCGGGCGTAGAGCTCCTCGGCGAGGGCGAAGGAGTCGTGGCGGCCGTAGGTGAGGCGGATGTACTCGTCGGTCATGCCGTCGGATTCGAGGACGGCGGCGATCTCGTCGGGATGCACGGCGGCGGCCACGAGGCCGTCGAGGCGCGCGGTGAGCTCGTCGAGGGGGTCGGCGGCCCACGGCCCGTCACGGCGCGGCCGCGGGACGGCGGGCAGCGTGTCCACGCGACCCGCCCCGGCCGAGAATCCGTCCGCCCCCGGCCCGGCGGCACCGGGCGAGCCCGGATCGGCAGGGCCGGGGCCCTGCCCGCCACCGGGTACACCGGCCGCGCCCGGAGCCGCGGGGCCGGGGAGGTGCCCGGCCGCGGCCATGCGGGCCGCGCCCGGGCGGCCGGGCTGTCCGGGCTGCGGCGGCTTCAGCCAGAGGGATCCGCTCACCACAGGCTCCCGTCGGCGGCGAGTTCGCGGTACCAGGGGTCGGCGAGGCGCTGGGTCCAGGTGTCGCCCTCGTGTACGGCGACCACGGGCTGGCCCGCGAGTTCCCGGTAGATGTGCCGGAAGCCGTCCACGGACTGGTGGAGGGTGAACTTCTCGACCACCCGCTTGCGGGACATCCGGCCGAGCTCGGCGCGGCGTTCGTCGTCGCGGAGCAGGGCAAGGGTGGCGCGGGCCATGGTCTCGGGCTCGCGGGGCGGGACGACGAGGCCGGTGTCCCCGACGGCTTCGCGGACCCCGCCGACGTCGGTGGAGACGGTGGTGCGGCCGCAGGACATGGCTTCGATGATGCTGAAGGGGAAGCCCTCGCTGATGGAGGAGAGCATCACGATGCTGCCGGCCGCGTATGCCTTGGCGACCTGGTCGATGCGGCCCTCGAAGGTGATGCCGTCGCTGACGCCGAGTTCGGCGGCGAGTTTCTCCAGGCGGAGCCGGTACTCCTCGCAGCCCGCCGGGACCGGCCCGAAGAGGCGCAGCCGCAGGGCGGGGAGTTCCTCGCGCATGAAGGCGTAGGCGCGGACGAGGGTTTCGAGGTCCTTGATCGGGTCGATGCGGCCGCACCAGCTGAGGGTGGGCACCTCGGGTTCGGGTCCGGCCTCGGGGAAGAGGTGCGGGTCGACTCCGTTGTAGACGGTGCGGATGCGCGTGGAGTCGGCGCCCCCGCGCTCCTCCCAGCGGCGGTTGTACCGGTTGCAGGGGGTGATCAGGTCGGCCTGCCGGTAGCCCTCGGTGTTGAGCTCGCGGTAGAAGCCGAGCATGAGGGACTTGACGGGCCAGCGCTGTTCGGCGCTGCGGTAGCCGAGGTAGCGCTCGCGCAGGTAGATGCCGTGCTCGGTGAGGAGGAAGGGGACCCCGTCGAGGTGTTTGGCGGCGAGGGCGGGGAGGGTGGCGAGGCCGCTGCTGACGGCGTGCGCGACGCTGTCGGGCGGGATGCGCACGGCGAGCGGGCGCAGCGCGTGCTCCAGCAGGTCGGTGGCGGTGAGCGCGTCGTGGATGGTGGGCTCGGCTTCGGCGGTGGTCAGGGCCGGCCGGGTCCACACGTCCATCAGGAGCCGCAGGACGGACTCGGAGCGCAGGGCGGGGGCGAGTTTGCCGGCCCGGGCGAGGAGGGCCAGTTCGCGCAGGGCTTCGGAGAATCCCCCGTGCGCCGGGTCGAGCAGTGACAGCAGGAAGGTTTCGTACACCTCGGTGAAGCGGCGGTGGGCCTTGCCGCGCAGGGCGGACCGGCGGCCGCGCCCGGGCGGAGGGCCCCAGAGCGGGACGGCGGTGTGCCGGTACACGTTGCGCGGGAGTTCCCAGGTGACCGGCTCGCGTCCGGAGCCGGTCAGGGCTATGACGTTGAAGTCGACCTCCGGCATCCCGCGTACCAGTTGGTCGCACCAGGTGCTGACGCCCCCGTGGACGTGCGGGTAGGTGCCTTCGGTGAGCATGGTGACATGACGCCCATGGCTCATGCGGTGTGTCCCCCCAGGACGGAAAAGGGGCCGGCGCCCGTGGTTCGCGGAGCGCCGGCGCAGGTGGTACTCGTGACGGCTTGCGGCGTACGTGCGGAGCGGACTCCGGTCAGCTGGGCAGGCGCAGCGTCACCGCGGTCTGGAGCAGCTCCGGCCCGGTCCAGGTGGAGCGGCTGCCCGCGTAGGCGGTTCCGAAGTCGGAGGTGCCGAGCAGCAGTTGCTTCTTGGTGCCGGTGGGGGCGGTGACCGGGGCGAGGAGCCCGGCGGGCGCCTTGACGGTGACGGTGGTGCCGATGCGGTAGGCGGTGACCTTGCCGGCGGCGAGCGCGCTGTCCCAGGCGGCGCGGCGGCCGAGCTCGACCCCGGTGTCCTTCATGCTCTGGTTGACGATCGGGGCGCTGGGCGCGTAGAGCGCCCGGTAGGTGTCGAGGACCTGGCCCAGCACCGGGTAGAGGGTGCGGTCCTCGGCGAGGTTGGACTGGTGGACGTAGTGCGGCCGCGGGTCGTTGGCCA
This sequence comes from Streptomyces sp. NPDC091371, assembly GCF_040684275.1. Classification (NCBI taxonomy): domain Bacteria; kingdom Bacillati; phylum Actinomycetota; class Actinomycetes; order Kitasatosporales; family Streptomycetaceae; genus Streptomyces; species Streptomyces sp. NPDC091371. The sequence goes on along the minus strand of NZ_JBFBFP010000005.1, from coordinate 179,362 downwards.
GCACGTGGCGCAGGGCGGTGCGGGCCTCCTGCGGGACGATGTGGTCCAGGTAGCCGGTGGTGACGTCGAGGGCCGCCGGGAGGCAGGTGGAGGTCGCCGGGTTGTCCTCGCAGATGCCGCTGCCGCCGTCCGCGCGGGAGGCGTAGATCCAGTTGTACTCGTCGGCCATCTCCGCGTTGGTGCCCGTGTTGTAGTACACGTTCATCGGGTGGCGGGGCACGGTCATGGCCGCGCCGACCGCCCGCTGCGCGGGTTCGCGGGAGTTGTCGCTGCCCGCCCACTTGATGCCGTTGTCGGCGAAGGCGCCGGCCAGGTTGGGGTTGTCCTGGGGCTGCTGCGGGTTGGTCTTGAGGCCCGAGTGCTCGCCGGTGACGATCTCGGTCCGGTCGGTGGTGATGCCCTTGGACGCGGCCCAGTTGTTGTTGTCGCGGATCTGGGCGGAGATCTCGGCGCGGCTCATGTACTGGATGGCGCCCGAGGCGTCCTTCACGCAGGTCCAGGGCACGGTGCTGGTGTCCTGGACGCAGCCGAGGAACGGGTGCGTGTAGGTGTGGTTCATCCAGCGGTACTTGGCCCGGTCCGCGACGAGTTGGGCGGTGAGGGCGTCGGTGCCGCCGTTCTCGGCCTTCCACTCCTCGCCGGCGCCGCCGTTGAAGAGCATGTCGAGCTTGAAGTTCTTGGACGTCTGCCACTGCGCCGCGTACACGGCGTCGGCGGCGGTCATCCGGATGGTGCTCTCCTTGCCCTCGCCGCCCGCGCAGGCGTAGTCGCCGGGCGTGCAGTTGAGCTCCTTGTTCCAGCGGGCGTCCGGGGCGAAGACGTCGTCGACGTGGACCGCGAAGTAGTTGCGGCTCTGGCCGAGGTGGACGCCCTGGGTGAGCCATTCGACGATGCCCCGGGCGAGCAGCCGGAACTGCTGCTGGTACTGGTTGTAGCCGAAGGTGACGACCAGTTCGCTGCGGCCGTCGTGGGTGTACTCGCCGACGAGCGAGGCCCGGCCGGAGCCGACCGGGGCGTCCAGGTAGCTGGTGTAGCCGGCGCGCGGCTTGCCCATGAAGCCGTAGCTCTCCGGGACGAGCGCCGAGTTGTCCTCGAAGGCGACCTGGCCGCCGAGGTAGCCGAAGGGCCCCGCCTTGCCGGCGGCGGTGACCGCGGCCTGGGTGCCGTCGAGCTGGCCGCTGTAGCCGCCGTTGTCGGTGTACTCCAGGCCGACGCCCGGGTGGGCCCAGGTGTAGGCGTCGACCTGGCGGATCCCGTACGTCGTCTCGTACGCGCTCAGCGCGGCCATCTCGGCCGACCCCTCCCCGAAGGGGTTCTCGTTCGGCAGGACCACGCCCTGGTACTTGGCGCGCGGCCGGCCGTCGACCGTGTCGCTGAGGAAGGCGGCGTTGATGACCGGGCGGCCGGCGCTGCCCAGTTCGACGCGGGTGTACGGGACTCCGGTGTCGCGGAGCTCCGCGGTGATCGCGCCGACCGAGCTGCCGCCGTCGTCGACGACGAGCACCTTCAGGTCGATGCGCGGAGCCGTGGCCGCCTGGGCGGTCGCGGCGGGCACTGCCACGGACACCAGCACCGCGGCGGCCATCATGGCGGCGGCCCTGTTCATCCGATTCCTATTGACCATTTCGGCCTTTCCCCCCGCAGGCATCCCTCGACAGCGGCCCTTGGCGGATGGCCGGACCGGGGAGGCGCTGTGGAAATCATGCAAAGGAACCCCACGTCCCCTTGCGAGAGTGGACCGAGTCTCTCGGACCTCGTCAGGTCTACGGGGCAAACCTGGAGCAGAGTCCACAGATGGGTGAACCTGATGACCCGTTGATCGAACAATCTGCCAAACCTTCGAGTGGCGTACGGACGAGTCCGCACGCGTAGGCTCATTTCTGGCGGCCCTCGGGCCGGAATACGATCGCTGCGGATGGCCGTCCACCCACTCGGCCCACACATACAAACGGAAGCGAGACTTCACCACCGTGACTGCTCTGACTCTCAGCACTGCCGGCGCTGCGACGCTGCGCGCCGACGCCCTCGTGGTCGGCGTGGCGAAGGGCCCCAAGGGCCCGATCGTGGCCGCCGGAGCCGAGGCCGTGGACAAGGCGTACGACGGAAAGCTCGCCGACGTGCTCGACGCGCTCGGCGCCACGGGCGCCGAAGGCGAGACCACCAAGCTGCCGGCGCCGGCGGGCCTCAAGGTCCCGGTCGTGCTGGCGGTGGGGCTCGGCTCCGTCCCCGAGAAGGACGAGTCGTTCGACGAGGAGGTGCTGCGCCGCGCCGCCGGTGCCGCCGCCCGCGCGCTGCACGGCAGCAAGAAGGCCGGCTTCGCCCTTCCCCTGGACGACGCCTCCGCCGTCACCGCCGTGGCCGAGGGCGCGCTGCTGGGCGCGTACTCCTTCACCGCCTACCAGGGCGGCGAGAAGAAGGCCGCCAAGAACGGCGCCAAGCTGCCGCTGGCCGAGGTCGCCCTGCTGGGCGCCAAGCCGCGCGACAAGGAGCACAAGGCCGCAGTCGAGCGCGCCACGGCCGTCGCGACCGAGGTCAACGTGGCCCGCGACCTGGTCAACACCCCGCCGAACGACCTCACCCCGGAGGCCTTCGCCGCCGTCGCGACCGCGACCGCGAAGGAGAACGGCATCAAGGTCCAGGTGCTGGACGAGAAGGCGCTGGTCAAGGGCGGCTACGGCGGCATCATGGGCGTCGGCAAGGGCTCCGAGAACCCGCCGCGCCTGGTGAAGCTCTCCTACACCCACCCCAAGGCGGAGAAGACCCTCGCCTTCGTCGGCAAGGGCATCACCTACGACTCGGGCGGCATCTCCCTGAAGCCGGCCGGCCACAACGAGACGATGAAGTGCGACATGGCCGGCGCCGCCGCCGTCTTCGCCTCCGTCGTCGCGGCCGCGAAGCTGGGCCTCCAGGTCAACGTCACCGGCTGGCTCGCGCTCGCCGAGAACATGCCGTCCGGCTCCGCCACCAAGCCCGGCGACGTGCTGCGCATGTACAGCGGCAAGACCGTCGAGGTGCTCAACACGGACGCCGAGGGCCGCCTGGTCCTCGGTGACGCGCTGACCCGCGCCTCCGAGGAGAACCCGGACGCGATCGTCGACGTCGCCACCCTGACCGGCGCCATGGTGCTGGCGCTGGGCAACCGCACCTTCGCGGTCATGGCCAACGACGACGCCTTCCGCACCTCGGTCCACGAGATCGCCGAGGAGGTCGGCGAGGCCTCCTGGCCGATGCCGATGCCCGAGCACCTGCGCAAGACCTTCGACTCCCCCACCGCGGACATCGCGAACATGGGCGAGCGCGCGGGCGGCGGCCTGCTGGCCGGCCTCTTCCTGCAGGAGTTCGTCGGCGAGGGCATCACCTGGGCCCACCTCGACATCGCGGGCCCGGCCTTCCACGAGGGCGCCCCGTTCGGCTACACCCCCAAGGGCGGCACCGGCACGGCCGTGCGCACCCTGGTGCGGCTGGCCGAGCGCACGGCCACGGGCGACCTGGGCTGACGCCACTCCTGATGAAGGTGTCGATGTGACACACAGCACCCCGGGCCTTGATCGTCCTTCGGTCAGGGCCCGGGGTGCGTTCCGCTCACAACGAAATCCGTAGGTTTCTACGCAGCGGTAACCCGAGCTTCGGACGGAACGACCTGCCACATGCCGGGCCCGGCGTCCCGCGTTCCCCCGACAAATGCGAAGATGGGTTCTCGGCAGGACAGGGCCCCCACCACAGGGCCGAAGAAACAGCGGCCGTATACCAGCCGCCGCCCGGTCACAGAGGACCGGTGCCCGGCGCACATGCATGGAGGACGTGACGTGGCGAACGACGCCAGCACCGTTTTCGACCTAGTGATCCTCGGCGGTGGCAGTGGCGGTTACGCCGCGGCGCTGCGCGCATCCCAGCTGGGTCTGGACGTTGCCCTGATCGAGAAGAACAAGCTCGGCGGCACCTGCCTGCACAACGGCTGCATCCCCACGAAGGCTCTGCTGCACGCGGGCGAGATCGCGGACCAGGCGCGCGAAGGCGCCCAGTTCGGCGTGAAGACCACCTTCGAGGGCATCGACATCGCGGGTGTCCACAAGTACAAGGACGAGATCATCGCGGGCCTGTACAAGGGCCTGCAGGGTCTTGTGGCCTCCCGCAAGGTGACGTACATCGAGGGTGAGGGCCGCCTCTCCTCCCCGACTTCCGTCGACGTGAACGGCCAGCGCATCCAGGGCCGCCACGTCCTGCTGGCGACCGGCTCCGTGCCGAAGTCGCTGCCGGGCCTGGAGATCGACGGCAACCGCATCATCTCCTCCGACCACGCGCTGGTCCTGGACCGCGTCCCCGAGTCGGCGATCGTGCTGGGCGGCGGCGTCATCGGCGTCGAGTTCGCCTCGGCGTGGAAGTCCTTCGGCTCCGACGTCACCGTCATCGAGGGCCTCAAGCACCTCGTTCCGGTCGAGGACGAGAACAGCTCGAAGCTGCTGGAGCGCGCGTTCCGCAAGCGCGGCATCAAGTTCAACCTCGGCACCTTCTTCGACAAGGCCGAGTACACCGAGAACGGCGTGCGCGTCACGCTGGCCGACGGCAAGACCTTCGAGGCCGAGGTGCTGCTGGTCGCCGTCGGCCGCGGTCCGGTCTCGCAGGGCCTGGGCTACGAGGAGCAGGGCGTCGCGATGGACCGCGGCTACGTCCTGGTCGACGAGTACATGCAGACCAACGTGCCGACCATCTCGGCCGTCGGTGACCTCGTCCCGACCCTGCAGCTCGCGCACGTCGGCTTCGCCGAGGGCATCCTGGTCGCGGAGCGTCTGGCCGGCCTCAAGGCCGTCCCGATCGACTACGACGGTGTCCCGCGCGTCACCTACTGCCACCCCGAGGTCGCTTCCGTCGGCATCACCGAGGCCAAGGCCAAGGAGATCTACGGCGCGGACAAGGTCGTGGCGCTGAAGTACAACCTTGCGGGCAACGGCAAGAGCAAGATCCTGAAGACCTCGGGCGAGATCAAGCTCGTCCAGGTCAAGGACGGTGCCGTGGTCGGCGTCCACATGGTCGGTGACCGGATGGGCGAGCAGGTCGGCGAAGCCCAGCTGATCTACAACTGGGAAGCTCTGCCGGCCGAGGTCGCGCAGCTCATCCACGCGCACCCGACGCAGAACGAGGCGATGGGCGAGGCCCACCTGGCGCTCGCCGGCAAGCCGCTGCACGCACACGACTAATCGTCACTGGGCGCGACGACCACTTCCGCACTTTCGTTAGGAGCAACAGAAACCATGTCGGTTTCCGTAACCCTTCCGGCGCTCGGTGAGAGCGTCACCGAGGGCACTGTCACCCGTTGGCTGAAGGCCGAGGGCGAGCGCGTCGAGGCCGACGAGCCGCTGCTCGAGGTCTCGACCGACAAGGTCGACACCGAGATCCCCTCCCCCGTCTCCGGCATCCTGGCGTCCATCAAGGTCGCCGAGGACGAGACCGTCGAGGTCGGCGCCGAGCTGGCCGTCATCGACGACGGCTCCGGCGCCCCGGCCGCTGCCGCGGCTCCGGCCGCCGAGCCCGTCGCCGCCGCTCCGGCTCCGGTCGTGGAGGCCCCCGCGGCCCCCGCCCCGGTCGCCGAGGCCGCTGCCCCCGCCGCCGCTGCTCCGGCAGCGTCCGGCACCGATGTCGTGCTGCCCGCGCTGGGCGAGTCCGTCACCGAGGGCACCGTCACCCGCTGGCTGAAGGCCGTCGGCGAGTCGGTCGAGGCCGACGAGCCGCTGCTCGAGGTCTCCACGGACAAGGTCGACACCGAGATCCCCGCGCCGGTCTCCGGCACGCTGCTGGAGATCCTGGTCGGCGAGGACGAGACCGCCGAGGTCGGCGCCCGTCTGGCCGTCATCGGCGTCGCGGGTGCGGCTCCGGCCGCCGCCCCGGCCGCCGCTGCCCCGGCTCCGGTCGCCGCTCCGGCCCCGGTCGCCGCCCCCGCCCCGGTGGCCGCCCCGGCTCCGGTCGTGGCCGCCCCGGTCGCCGCTCCGGCTCCGGTGGCCGCTCCGGCCCCGGTGGCCGCTCCGGCTCCGGTCGCCCCGGCCGCTCCCGCCGCCCCGGTTTCCGCCGGTGACGAGGGCGCCTACGTGACCCCGCTGGTGCGCAAGCTCGCCTCGGAGTCCGGCGTCAACCTGTCGCAGGTCACGGGCACCGGCGTCGGTGGCCGCATCCGCAAGCAGGACGTCCTGGCCGCCGCCGAGGCCGCCAGGGCCGCCGCTGCCGCCCCGGCCCCGGTCGCCGCTGCTCCGGCCGCGAAGGCTCCGGCCGCCGCGGTCTCCGAGCTGCGCGGTCAGACGGTCAAGATGACCCGCATGCGCAAGGTCATCGGCGACAACATGATGAAGGCCCTGCACTCGCAGGCGCAGCTCAGCTCCGTGGTCGAGGTGGACATCACCAAGATCATGAAGCTGCGTGAGAAGGCCAAGGCCGGCTTCCTCGCCCGCGAGGGCGTCAAGCTGTCCCCGATGCCGTTCTTCGTCAAGGCCGCTGCCCAGGCGCTGAAGGCCCACGCGGTCGTCAACGCCCGGATCAACGACGACGAGGGCACCATCACCTACTTCGACTCGGAGAACATCGGCATCGCCGTGGACTCCGAGAAGGGCCTGATGACCCCGGTCATCAAGGGTGCCGGTGACCTCAACCTGGCGGGCATCTCCAAGGCGACCGCCGACCTGGCCGCCAAGGTCCGCGGCAACAAGATCACGCCGGACGAGCTGTCGGGCGCGACCTTCACCATCAGCAACACCGGTTCGCGCGGCGCCCTGTTCGACACGGTCATCGTGCCGCCGAACCAGGTCGCCATCCTGGGCATCGGTGCCACGGTCAAGCGCCCGGTGGTCATCGAGACCGCCGAGGGCACGAACATCGGCATCCGTGACATGACGTACCTGACCCTGTCCTACGACCACCGCCTGGTGGACGGCGCGGACGCGGCCCGGTACCTCTCGGCCGTCAAGGCCATCCTGGAGGCCGGCGAGTTCGAGGTCGAGCTCGGCCTGTAAGGCTCACCGCTCCACCAGCTGTCGCGTACGGCGCCCCCGCCCGGATCTCTCCGGGCGGGGGCGCCGTCGTCGTACCCTGGGCGCTCCGGCGGCCCCTGTAACCAGCCTCACCCGCCGCCTGTCACCTGGAACGCTTCGTGTTCGCGCGCGCCGCCGTATTGTCTACGCATCAGGCCCCGCACGTTCCTGCACACCCCTCAGGAGTTGAAGCCCCGATGATCACCCCACCCGTCGTGCACTCGCTGCGCGAGCAGATCCGCGAGCACATCGTGGAGGGGATCGTCAGCGGCCGCTGGAAGCCCGGCGAGCGGATCGTCGAGCGGCGGATCGCCGTGGAGCTGGAGGTCAGCCAGACGCCGGTGCGCGAGGCGCTGCGCGAGCTGGAGACGCTGCGGCTGATCGAGTCCGCGCCGAACAAGGGCGTGCGCGTACGGAACCTGTCGGCGGCGGACCTGGAGGAGATCTACCCGGTCCGGGCGGGCCTGGAGCAGATCGCCGCCGAGCTGGCGGCACCCCGGCTGGCGGCCGACTGCTCGGCGCTGGAACCGCACGTGGCGGCCCTGTGGGAGGCCGACCGCAGCGAGGACGGCACGGCGCAGGTGCGGCACACGGTGGGCTTCCACCGGGAGATGGTCCGGGCGGCCGGGAACAGCGTGCTGCTGCACACCTGGGAGAGCCTGGGCATCGAGGTGTTCACGGCCCTGTCCATCCGGTGGCTGGGAACCGTCCAGAAGTCCTACGCGGAGGAGCACGAGGCCCTCGTGGAGGCGTTCCGCAATCAGGATCCGGACATCGGCCTGCTCGTGAAGCGGCATGTCCTGGGATGCGCTCCGCGCGCCTGACCGGCCTTATTGTCCCGATTTGCCCGGCACCGGGTGCCCGATTCCCTGGCACCCGGTGCCGACTTTTGCCCGATGGACGTTTCTTCGTCACATTTATTTGATCGATCATCGATCAGGGATTTACAGTCATCGCGGACCTCAACCAGGTCCATCGACCCTGTCCTGCCCGTCAGGGATTTTTTCACCACCTCTCCATTACCCGGAAGGCGGCGCACAGCGATGTCCGACCCCGTAGGAAAGCTTCCGAGCGAGCTCGACCAGCTCCCGGACCGCGACACCGAAGAGACCGCCGAATGGGCGGCCTCCCTCGACGCCGTCGCAAAGGCCGCCGGTACGCGCCGGGCCGAATACCTGCTGCGTCGCACCCTCCAGCACGCCGAGGCCGCCGGCCTCGCGCTCCCCAAGCTGCTGGAGACGGACTACGTCAACACCATCCCCACCGCCGCCGAGCCGGAGTTCCCCGGTGACGAGGCGATGGAAGCCAGGATCACCGCATGGAACCGCTGGAACGCGGCCGCCATGGTGACCCGCGGCTCCAAGTACGGCGTCGGCGGCCACATCGCCACCTTCGCCTCGGCGGCCTGGCTCTACGAGACCGGCTTCCAGCACTTCTTCCGCGGGAAGGAGGCCGACGGATCGGGCGACCAGCTCTACATCCAGGGCCACGCCTCCCCCGGCATCTACGCCCGCGCGTTCCTCGACGGACGCGTCTCCGAGCAGCAGCTCGACAACTTCCGCCAGGAGTCCGGCGGCAACGGCCTGCCGTCCTACCCGCACCCGCGGCGCCTGCCGTGGCTGTGGGAGTTCCCCACGGTCTCCATGGGCCTCGGCCCGCTCTCCGCGATCTACCAGGCGCGCTTCAACCGCTACCTGCAGAACCGGAACATCAAGGACACCGCGAACTCGCACGTCTGGGCCTTCCTGGGCGACGGCGAGATGGACGAGCCCGAGTCGACCGCCGCCCTGGCCCTCGCCTCCCGCGAGCAGCTCGACAACCTGACCTTCGTCATCAACTGCAACCTGCAGCGCCTCGACGGTCCGGTCCGCGCCAACTTCCGCGTCGTCCAGGAGCTGGAAGCCCAGTTCCGCGGCGCCGGCTGGAACGTCATCAAGACCCTGTGGGGCTCCGCCTGGGACGAGCTGTTCCAGCTCGACACCACGGGCGCCCTGGTACGCCGCCTGCGCGAGGTACCGGACGCGCAGTTCCAGACGTACGCGACCCGCGACGTGGCCTACATCCGCCAGCACTTCTTCGGCGCCAACGCCGAGCTCACCGCCCTGGGCGGCCTGCTCTCCGACGCGAAGATCGCCGAGTGCTTCCACACCTCCCGCGGCGGCCACGAGCCCCGCAAGGTGTACGCCGCGTACAAGGCCGCCCTCGAGCACAAGGGCGCGCCGACGGTCATCCTCGCGCAGACCGTCAAGGGCTACACGCTGGGCGCCGGGTTCGAGTCGAAGAACGCGAACCACCAGATGAAGAAGCTGACGATCGACGAGTTCAAGGACATGCGCGACCTCCTTGGCCTCCCGATCCCGGACAGCGCCTTCGCCGACGGCAAGGTCCCGTACGGCCACCCGGGCGCCAACAGCCCCGAGGTCCAGTACCTGAACGAGCGCCGCGCGGCCCTCGGCGGCCCGGCCCCGGCCCGCAAGGTCAAGCACGTGGCCCTGCCGGCTCCGGCCGAGCGCTCCTTCGCCCCGCTGCTCAAGGGTTCCGGCAAGCAGGAGATGGCCACCACCATGGCCTTCGTCCGCCTCGTCAAGGACCTGATGCGGGACAAGGAGACCGGCAAGCGCTGGGTGCCGATCGTCCCGGACGAGGCCCGTACCTTCGGTATGGAGTCCCTCTTCCCGTCCGCCGGCATCTACTCCCCGCTGGGCCAGACGTACGAGCCGGTCGACCGCGACCAGCTGATGTACTACAAGGAAGCCAAGGACGGCCAGATCCTCAACGAGGGGATCACCGAGGCCGGCGCCATGGCCGACTTCATCGCCGCCTGTACGTCGTACGCGACGCACGGCGAGCCGATGATCCCCTTCTACATCTTCTACTCGATGTTCGGCTGGCAGCGCACCGCCGACCAGATGTGGCAGCTCGCCGACCAGCTCGGCAAGGGCTTCATCGTCGGCGCCACCGCCGGCCGCACCACGCTGACCGGTGAGGGCCTGCAGCACGCGGACGGCCACTCGCACCTGATCGCGTCCACGAACCCGGCGTCGCTGAACTACGACCCGGCCTTCGCGTACGAGATCGCGGTGATCGTCAAGGACGGTCTGCGCCGGATGTACGGCGAGAAGCCGGAAGACGTCTTCTACTACCTGACGGTCTACAACGAGCCGAAGCCGCAGCCCGCGATGCCCGCAGGCGTCGAGGAAGGCATCATCAAGGGTCTGTACCGCTTCAACACGGCGGCGGACCTGGCGGAGGCGGCCCCGGCCGCCGACGCCCCGAAGATCCAGCTGATGGCCTCGGGCACCGCGATCCACTGGGTCCTGGAGGCGCAGCAGCTGCTCGCCGCCGACTGGAACGTGGCCGCCGACGTCTGGTCCGCCACCTCCTGGGGCGAGCTGCGGCGCGACGCGCTGGAGTGCGACGAGGCGCTGCTGCGCGGCGAGCTGCGCACCCCGTACGTCACCCGCGCGCTGGAGGGCGTCACCAGCCCGGTCCTCGCGGTCTCCGACTGGATGCGCCAGGTCCCGGACCAGATCAGCCAGTGGGTGGAGCAGGACTACACCTCACTGGGCACGGACGGCTTCGGCCTGTCCGACACCCGCGAGGGTGCCCGCCGTCACTTCGGTGTCGACGCCCAGTCGATCGTCGTGGCCGCGCTGGCCCAGCTCGCCCGCCGCGGCGAGGTCCCGGCGTCCTCCGTCAAGGAGGCCCGGGAGCGCTACGGCCTCTGAGCCGTACGAGTCCGACCGTGAGGCGGCCCGTCCCTTCGAGGACGGGCCGCCTCACGGCGTTTCGGGCAACGGTTTGCCCTGGGCCTCCCGCGGGAACGCCGCTCCCATCTGCGTCGCCGGCATCTCGCGGACGTTTGCCATCTGGGCGTTGATCGCGTCGCGGCGTTCGTCGACTGCCTCGGCCTCTCGGTTGAGTTCGGTGCGGAGACGGTCCGCCTTGGCGTTGGCGTCGGCCACGATGTCCTCGGCCAGCCCCTGCGCGGTCTCCACCGTCTGGCGGGCCCGGCGCTCGGCGTCCGTACGGAGCTTCTCCGCCTCCAGACGCAGGTGCTCGGCGCGGTGCTCGATCTCCGCGAGGCGCTTCTCGGCCTTGTTCTGCCGGGCGGCGAGGTCGCGTTCGGACTGCTCGCGGCGCTTGGCCAGGATGGTCTCGAAGTCCGCGGCGGCCTGGGCGGCCTTGGCGCGGGTCTCCTCGAAGAGGGCGTCGGCCGCCTCGCGCTTGGCGGCGGCGTCCCGCTGCGCCATCGCGCGTACGGCCATCACGTCGCGTGTGACCTGCTCCCGCAGCTCCGCGATCTCCCGTTCGGCCTCGGCGCGCATCCGGGCCACCTCGGCCGCCCCTTCCGTCGCACCGCCCGCACCGCCCGGCGCGACGGGCGGCTGGTACGGGGGCTGCCGGTACGCGACCAGGCTCCGGTCCAGTTCGCGTACGACGGTGGCCGCGTCGGGCGGGCGGTGTGCCGGGTCCTTCGCCAGGAGGTGCATCACCAGGTCTCCGAGGCCGGCGGGGGCACAGCCCGCGGGGAGCGGGCGGGGCGGCTCGTGCACCTGCTGGTAGAGCAGCGCGTGCGGCGCGGTGTTGGTGAAGGGCGGGCGCCCGGTGAGGCCCTCGTAGAGCAGGCAGCCCAGGCTGTAGAGGTCCGCGCGGTGGTCGATGCCGGAGTCGCCCCGGCACTGTTCGGGGGACATGTACGCGAAGGTGCCCATGGTGGTACCGGTGTAGGTGAGGTCCGCGACCCGCAGGGTCTCGCCCAGGATCTTCGCGAGGCCGAAGTCCAGGACCTTGATCACGCCGGTCTCGGTGAGCATCACGTTCTGCGGCTTGATGTCGCGGTGGACGATGCCGCGTTCGTGGGCCGCGGACAGGGCGGTCGCGATCTGGCCGGCCCAGTTCGCGACGTCGTACCAGGGCACGGGCGCGGGCCCGCGGAAGAGCTGGGCGAGCGTGCTGCCGTCGAGGCGTTCCATGACCAGGTAGAGCAGCCGGCGGCCCGCCAGCACGGCCTCGCCGCAGTCGTGGACGGTCACCGTGTGCCGGTGCGGAAGATTGGCCGCCGAGCGCACCTCGTGGATGAACCGCCCCTCGACCTGGGCCGCGTCCATGCCCGGTACGGCATGCACGAGTTTCGCGGCGACCGGCCGCATCATCCGGACGTCCGTGGCGCTCCAGACCTCGCCCATGCCGCCGCCGCCCAGCCGCTCCTCCAGCCGGTACCGGCCTTCGAGCAGTTCCCCCCGCATCGGACCCCTCCCCCTCGCCGCCGTGCCCGTGGAATCCGAGTATGCGGCCAGGCGGGGGTCGGACACGGGCCTTTGGCCGTATGAGCGGTGGCGGCGAGGGGGTCGACCCGTGATGCTGGGACGGTGATGGACGAGACGGAGTTCTGGGAGATCGTCGACCGTACCCGCGAGGCCGCCGAGGGCGACCCCGAGGAGCACGCCGAGCTGCTCGTGGAGCGGCTCGCGCAGCTCGATCCGGACTCCGTCCTGGACTTCGCCCGGCACTTCGAGGCCCGCTACAACCGGGCCTACACCTGGGACCTGTGGGGTGCGGCCTGGGTGCTGCTCGACGGGGCGAGCGACGACGCGTTCGACTACTTCCGCTGCTGGCTGATCGGCCAGGGGCGGGAGGTCTTCGAGGGCGGTGTGCACGACCCGGACCAGTTGGCCGAGCTGCTGGGCGAGTTCGACGAGGAGATCGACGGGGACGGCGAGGAGCTGGGGTACGCCGCCGACGAGGCGTACGAGCAGCTGACCGGGGTCGTGGCGCCGGATCTGGGCGTCCCCCTGCAACCGGCGGAGCCGGAGGGCGCCCCGCTGGACTTCGAGAACGAAGCCGTGCTCGCGGAGCGCTTCCCCCGGCTCTGGGACCGTTTCCGGTCATAGTCCTCTCAGTAGTGCGTGCCGCCGTCGATACGGATCTCCGTACCGGTGATGAAGGCGCCGTCCTCGGAGCCCAGCATGGCGACGACGCCGGCCACGGTCTGCGGGCCGGCGAAGCCCTGGCCGAGGGCCGGGGCGAGCTTGGCGAACAGCGACCAGTCGGTGTCCTCGGGCAGGCCGGGGCCGGTGCCGGTGGTCATGCCGCTCTCGATGGAGCCGGGCGCGACGGACACGAAGCGCAGGCCCTGCTTGCTGTACTCGGCGGCCAGCGCGTGGGTCATGGACTGGATGCCGCCCTTGCTGGCCGCGTAGGCGGACATGTAGGGGTGCGCGAAGGACGCCGAGGTGGAGCTGAAGTTCACCACGACCGGCTGCTCGCCCGCGAGGAGCGCCGGCAGCGACTCGCGGATCATCAGGAAGGTGCCGGTCAGGTTGACCGAAATCACCTGGTTCCACAGGTCGAGCGTGGTCTCGTGGGTGTGCGCGGAGCGCAGGATGCCCGCGGCGTTGACCAGTACGTCGATCCCCGTGAGGGAGTCGACGGCGGCGGCGACGCCCGTCTTGACCGAGGCCTCGTCGGATATGTCGAGGACCGCGGTGGTCAGCCGGTCCGCGCGGCCGTCGGCAGCCGCCTGCTCGGCGGTGGCCTTGAGGCCGGCCTCGTTGACGTCCACGGCGTGGACGCGTCCGCCCTCGGCGAGGATGCGGTGGACGGTGGCCTGGCCGATGCCGGAGCCGCCGCCGGTGATGAGGACGCGACGTCCTTCGTAACGGTTCATGGGGTGAGCGTACCGAAGGGATGGCACGTTTTGCCAGGCTGTCAAAGCATGCAATCAGTGCTGGGCGCGGGAGGTAGTCTTCACCCGTGAGATCCCCTCGTCCGTACTCTCCCCAGGCCGGCTCCGGAGCCCAGTCGCTGACCGAGCGCCGCAAGGCAGCCACCCAGCTCGACATCGCCCGCGCGGCCTGCGAACTCTTCGCCGAGCGCGGCCCCGACGCCACCACCGCCGAGGACATCGCCCATCGCGCGGGCGTCGCGCTGCGCACCTTCTACCGCTACTTCCGCAACAAGCAGGAGGCGGTGGCCCCGCTCCTCGCGGGCGGCGGCGACGCCTGGCGCGCGCTGCTCGCGGAGGAGGACCCCGGCACCCCCCTGCCCGAGGCCCTGGAGCGGGCCGTCACCCGGGCGCTGAGCGACCTCCAGGCCATAGAGGAGGGCCTGGAGGTGACCCGCGGCCTGCTGCGCGCGGCGGCGGACGACGAGGCCCTGCGGGCGGTCTGGTACCGCGTGAACCAGGACTCCGAGGAGCGCCTGGCCCCGGTGATCGCCCGGCTGGCCGGGGAGGAGGCCGACGGGATGGGCGTACGCCTGCTCGCCGCGGCGGCGACGGACGCCATCCGCGTCGCCCTGGAGCTGTGGTCGGCCACGGACGGCCCGGTCACGGGCCCCGGCTCCCCCGCCGAACTCGCGGTCCGGTGCCTGCACGACCTGACCGGCGCGATGCCCCTGCTCCGCCGGGGCTGAGCAGGGGCATCGCACTCGGGGGTGCGGTCAGCGGCGGTCAGCGGCCGCCGCCCCAGTCGCCACCGCCCCAGTCGCCGTTGCCCCAGTCACCGTTGCCGCCACGGCCGTCGTTCCAGTTGCCCCAGTCACCGTTGCCGCCACGGCCGTCGTTCCAGTTGCCCCAGTCACCGTTGCCGCCGCGACCGTCGTTCCAGTTGCCCCAGTCCCAGTCGCCGTTGCCGCCGTAGCCGCCACGGCCGTCGTTCCAGTTGACGTCACGCCAGTCGTTCCAGTTGGAGTCGCGCCAGTAACCCCAGTCGTCGTTGTAGCCGCCGTAGCCGCCGACTCCGCCGGTGTCCCAGCACCAGCTGGGCCGGTCACGCCAGTCGCGGTCACAGCACCAGTTCCACCTGGCGTCCGAGCGGTTGGAAGGGTACCGCCAGCAGTCGTAGCCCCCGTCGCCCCCGCCACCGCCGCCCCCCGTGAGGGCCGACGCCGAGGCGCCGGCGGCCGGAAGCACCCCCATGACGATTCCCGCAGCCCCTGCCATGACTGCCGCAACGATCCTACGGCGCATTTCCATGCACCTCCGAACATGTCGCTTATCGGGCCTTTAGGTCATTTCCACCCTCACTCCGCCCCGCCGAGCTGTCAAAGCGGAAAGGCCCCCCACCACTCTCCGAAGAGAGCGGTGGGGGGCCTTTCACCAGGCACTTTAGAGGTCGAAGTACAGCTCGAACTCGTGCGGGTGCGGACGCTGCGCGATCGGGGCGATCTCGTGCGTGCGCTTGTAGTCGATCCAGGTCTCGATCAGGTCCGGGGTGAAGACACCGCCGGCGAGGAGGTACTCGTGGTCCTCCTCCAGCGCCTTGAGGACGTCCTCCAGGCTGGTCGGGACCTGCGGGACGCTCGCGTGCTCGTCGGGCGAGAGCTCGTAGAGGTCCTTGTCGATCGGCTCCATCGGCTCGATCTTGTTCTTGACACCGTCGAGGCCCGCGAGCAGCAGCGCCGCGAAGGCGAGGTACGGGTTGGACGACGGGTCCGGGGCGCGGAACTCGACGCGCTTGGCCTTCGGGTTCGAGCCCGTGATCGGGATGCGCATGGCGGCGGAGCGGTTGCGCTGCGAGTACACCATGTTGACCGGCGCCTCGAAGCCCGGGACCAGGCGGTGGTACGAGTTCACCGTCGGGTTGGTGAAGGCCAGCAGCGACGGGGCGTGCTTGAGGATGCCGCCGATGTAGTAGCGCGCGGTGTCCGACAGGCCCGCGTAGCCGGCCTCGTCGTAGAACAGCGGCTCGCCGTTCGCCCACAGCGACTGGTGCACGTGCATGCCCGAGCCGTTGTCACCGAAGATCGGCTTCGGCATGAAGGTCGCGGTCTTGCCGTTGCGCCAGGCGACGTTCTTCACGATGTACTTGAAGAGCATCAGGTCGTCGGCCGCGGCGAGCAGCGTGTTGAACTTGTAGTTGATCTCGGCCTGGCCACCGGTGCCGACCTCGTGGTGCTGACGCTCGACCTGGAGGCCCTGGGCGTCCAGCTCGAGGGAGATCTCGGCGCGCAGGTCGGCGAAGTGGTCGACCGGGGCTACGGGGAAGTAACCACCCTTGTAGCGGACCTTGTAACCACGGTTGTTCTCCTCGGAGCCCGTGTTCCAGGCGCCGGCCTCGGAGTCGATGTGGTAGAAGCCCTCGTTCGCGGAGGTCGCGAAGCGCACGCTGTCGAACACGTAGAACTCGGCCTCGGGGCCGAAGAACGCGGTGTCGGCGATGCCGGTGGAGGCGAGGTACGCCTCGGCCTTCTTCGCGATGTTGCGCGGGTCGCGGCTGTAGGCCTCACCCGTGATCGGGTCGTGGATGAAGAAGTTGATGTTGAGCGTCTTGTCCTTGCGGAACGGGTCCAGACGCGCGGTGGTGATGTCGGCACGCAGAGCCATGTCGGACTCGTGGATGGCCTGGAAGCCGCGGATCGACGAACCGTCGAAGGCGAGCTCCTCCGCCGGGTCGAATGCCCGAGCCGGGATCGTGAAGTGCTGCATCACACCGGGCAGGTCGCAGAAGCGGACGTCGACGAACTTGACGTCGTTCTCCTCGATGTACTGCTTCACTTCGTCGGCGTTCTGGAACATCCAACTCCTCCTACTCCCACCCCGGGGCAGGGGCGGGCTTTATAGCTCGTGGTGCGTCAGTGCGGTGCCGCACGCTGACCCGACCATAAGCAGGCGGGATTTCTCAAGCATGACCCATTTGTTTCGCTCAAGTTAACCAGGGTCCGCTCGGAGAGCCGTGGAGCACCACCGGTACCGTGGTCGGGTGGACAACAGGCAAGCAATCGGATCCTGGCTCTCGGGCCCCCGCGCGGCCGCCGAAGAGATGGGCGTCGACTACGGCCATCCGGGGCAACGCCTCGGCCTGCCGCAGGAGGGCCCCGGCTCCATGGCCCGCTTCGGACGGCGGCTGGGCGCGATCGCCCTCGACTGGATCGGCTGCGAGCTGATTGCCTACGGCCTCATCACGGGCGGTGGCGATAAGGGCGCGCTGGCCAACTGGACGTACGCGCTCTTCCTCACACTCACCCTCCTGACGGTCGGCACCGTGGGCTTCACGCCCGGCAAGCGAATCCTGGGCCTCCGCGTGATCTCGGAAGACGGCGGGCGCCTGGGCATCGTCCGAGTGGTCGTGCGCACACTGCTCATGGCCCTGATCGTCCCGGCCCTGGTCCGGGACCGCGACGGCCGCGGCCTGCACGACCGCCTGGCCCGCGCGGTCCAGGTGCGGATCTAGCGCCCGGAGTACGGAATCAGGGGCGCCCCCCGGGCCGGTCGGCTCGGGGGGCGCCCCTGTCTCGTATACGAAAATCAGGTCAGCGGGTCAGCGCATCTTCCCGCCGCGTGGCATGCGCATGCCCTTCGGCATCGGGCCCTTCGGCAGGGGCATGTTCGACATCAAGTCGCCCATGGCGCGCAGCTTGTCGTTGACCTCGGTGATCTGGGGGCCGGCCAGGACGCGCGGCAGCTTCAGCAGGGTGGTGCGCACCTTCTTGAGGGGCACCTCGCCTTCGCCCGTGCCCACGATGAAGTCGTGCACCGGCACGTCGGGCATGATGCGGGCCATCTTCTTCTTCTCGTTCGCGAGAAGGAGCTTCACCCGGTTGGGGTTGCCCTCGCCGATCAGCACGACGCCGGCCTTGCCGACGGCCCGGTGGACGATGTCCTGGCTCTTGTTCATCGCGATGGCCGGGGTGGTCGTCCAGCCCCGTCCCACGTTGTCCAGTACGGCCGCGGCCGCTCCCGGCTGCCCCTCCATCTGCCCGAAGGCAGCCCGCTCGGCCCGTCGTCCGAAGACGATCGCCATCGCGAGGAACGCCACCAGGAAGCCCAGGATGCCCAGGTAGACCGGGTGGCCGATCAGGAAGCCGATCGCAAGAGCGACACCGAAGGTGACGATTCCCACGCCCGCGACGATCAGACCGACCTTCGGGTCGGCCTTGCGCGTCATCTTGTACGTCAGGGCGATCTGCTTCAGTCGCCCGGGGTTCGCAGCAGTCTCTGCGTTTGACTTCCTCGCCATACAGCGAAGTTTACGTGGCCTGCGGGGTCCGGGTCGCCGCGGCCTCAAGTACGTGTTCGGTTTCGACGCGGTCCTTGGCCCGGCGCCGGTCCTCGAGGACCGCCGTCCAGGCGTTGCGGCGGGCGCCGCTCATCAGCAGGGATTCGAGGCCCCGGAAGGCGTCGGACAGGGACGGGATGGCGATGGCGCGTACGGGCGCGGCCTGCATGATGTCGATCCCTTTCACGGTGCCGTGTGTGCGGTGCGTGGAATTATCGTCACTGACTGGTGTTACCAGCGCATGACCGGCCGGTCAAACGTGATGAAAGATTGACGCGGCCCGCCGGGCTCTCCCTCGAGAAAGAGCCTAGGGGCCGCGTCGACGCGGGGTTACCCGTTAGTAAGGATTTGTGCGCGACTTCACACGCTTGCGGCGCGCTTCTCCATCGCCTGGGTGTAGAGGCGGCCCGCACGGTACGAAGAGCGGACCAGCGGGCCCGACATCACGCCGGAGAAGCCGATCTCCTCGGCCTCCTGCGCCAGCTCGACGAACTCGGCCGGCTTCACCCAGCGCTCGACGGGGTGGTGCCGCGGCGAGGGGCGCAGGTACTGGGTGATGGTGATGAGCTCGCAGCCGGCCTCGTGGAGGTCCTTCAGCGCCTCGCTGACCTCCTCGCGCTCCTCGCCCATGCCGAGGATCAGGTTCGACTTGGTGACCAGGCCGTAGGCGCGGGCCTGGCGGATCACGTCGAGGGAGCGCTCGTAGCGGAAGCCGGGGCGGATCCGCTTGAAGATCCGGGGCACCGTCTCGATGTTGTGCGCGAAGACCTCGGGGCGGGAGGCGAAGACCTCCTCCAGCAGCTCCGGGACCGCGTTGAAGTCGGGGGCCAGCAGCTCGACCTTGGTGTGGCCGGCCTCGCGGCCCGCCGTCTGCTGGTGGATCTGGCGCACGGTCTCCGCGTACAGCCAGGCGCCGCCGTCGGCCAGGTCGTCGCGCGCGACGCCGGTGATGGTGGCGTAGTTCAGGTCCATGGTGACCACGGACTCGCCGACGCGGCGGGGCTCGTCGCGGTCCAGGGCCTCGGGCTTGCCCGTGTCGATCTGGCAGAAGTCACAGCGCCGGGTGCACTGGTCGCCACCGATGAGGAAGGTGGCCTCGCGGTCCTCCCAGCATTCGTAGATGTTCGGACAGCCGGCTTCCTGGCACACCGTGTGCAGTCCTTCGCCCTTCACCAGGGCCTGCATCTTGGTGTACTCGGGGCCCATCTTCGCCCGGGTCTTGATCCACTCGGGCTTGCGCTCGATGGGGGTCTGGGCGTTACGGACCTCGAGGCGCAGCATCTTGCGTCCGTCGGGTGCGACTGCGGACACGACCGGCTCCCTGTGACTTCGATTCTTCGGCGTCCACCAGGGTACGCCCGTAATTCGTACGCTCTTACGTCCGGCCAACCTGCGGCGGCCCGGACCCATTCCCGGCCGCTAGCCGCCCACCGCGGGCTCTATCTCGCGGGGCTTCAGCTCCGCGTGCTCCAGTACGTCCTTCAGGTGGCGTTCGACGACCGGCAGCACCTCGGCGATGGTGACCTCCCGGCCCAGTTCGTACGAGAGCGAGGTCACACCGGCGTCCCGGATTCCGCAGGGGATGATCCGGTCGAACCAGGTGGCGTCCGGGTTCACGTTGAAGGAGAAGCCGTGCATCGTGACGCCCTTGGCGACGCGGATGCCGATGGCGGCGAGCTTGCGGTCCTCGCGGCGCTGGCCGGCGTTGGACGGGGCGTACTCGGGGCCGTGGAGCCGGGCGTCGAACTCGTCGTCGCCGGTGCGCGGGTCCTGCACGGGGGCCGTGAAGTCGAGGGTGAGCCCGCCGATCGCCGGGCGGTCCTCGATCGGGTCGCCCAGCACCCAGACCCCGGAGCGGCCCTCGATGCGGGTGGTCTCCAGGCCGAACTCGGCGGCGGTGCGGATCAGGGCCTCTTCGAGGCGGCGGACGTGTGCGACGACGTCCACCGGGCGGGGCAGCTTCATGATCGGGTAGCCGACGAGCTGGCCCGGGCCGTGCCAGGTGATCTTGCCGCCGCGGTCCACGTCGATGACGGGGGTGCCGTCGAGGGGGCGCTCGCTGGGGTCGGTGCGGCGGCCGGCCGTGTAGACCGGCTCGTGCTCCAGCAGCAGGCAGGTGTCGCCGATCTCGTCCGCGAAGCGCGCCGCGTGCACCCGGCGCTGTTCTTCCCAGGCCTCGGTGTACTCGACGGATTCGGGTCCGAAGCCCAGATGGACAAACCCAAGCTCAGCCACCGCAGCGCCTCCTCGTTGAACCTGCTGTGTGCACCTATCGCACTCAGCAAGGGTACGGCGGCCCCGCGGGCGGCTCGGCGGGGGTCGCTGAAGGGGTCGGCGGCGGGGGCTGCGGCGGGGCCTCCAGCGGGGGCCACGGGAGCTGTTTCGGCCTGCGCCGGCTCTTCGTCGGCCGGTCCGGGTCCTCGTCGGCGCGCGGCAGCCGGCGGTGGCCCTCGGAGTGGTCGTTGACCCAGCCGCACACCCCGCACGCGTAGCGCCCGTCGAGCCCCGCGATGAGGGTGCCGCAGCGCCTGCACTCGGCTTCGGTCAGCTCGGGCGGAGGCAGCGGAGCGGTGGATTCGGGTCGCTCCTCGGGGAGGTGCGCCCGGTGGGGCCGACGGGTCATGGGCCGCACCCTACGCGGGTGGAGGGGGTCGGTCCGTAAAGAGCCCTACGCATTCTGCACACGATCGGATGAATGTAGGGCAGAGAGGGCGGTGTGAGCGGAGTTCGCCGCTACATTCACGCCGTTCACAGGGCCGGGACTCCGGTCCGTCACGTCAGGAGACCGTGGAGCCGATGACGGAACGACCTGCCCAGCGCGTCCCCAACCGGCAGCTCGCGGCGCTGATCGCGGAAGCCGGGTTCTCCAACGCCGGGCTAGCCCGCCGCGTCGATCAGCTCGGCCTGGAACACGGTCTCGATCTGCGGTACGACAAGACGTCCGTGACCCGGTGGCTGCGGGGGCAGCAGCCGCGCGGGACCACCCCCGCGCTGATCGCGGAGGTCTTCACCCGGCGCCTCGGGCGGCGGCTGTCCGCGCAGGACCTCGGGCTCGACGCCTGCGCGCCCGTGTACGCGGGGCTGGAGTTCGCGGCCACCCCCGAGGAGGCCGTGGACATCGCGAGCGGGCTGTGGCGCAAGGACTCCGGCTCGCACGCCGAGCTGCGGAAGATCGCCTTCACCCCGGCCGGGCTGGTCGTGCCCAGCCGTGACTGGCTGATCGGGCGGGCCGACGAGCGGGTGGGCCGCGCCGCAGAGCCGGCGGCGGCCCGCGTGCCGGTGCAGGGCCGGGCCTCGGTGCCCCGGCAGCGGCAGATCGACCGGGGTCCCGGGCAGCGGGTGACGGGCGGGGACATCGCCGCGCTGAGATCGGTGAGCGAGCTGTTCCGCACCCTGGACCACGCCTACGGCGGCGGGCACGCCCGGCAGGCGCTGGTGCGCTACCTGGAGCACGAGGCGGAGCCGATGCTCCGCGGGACCTACGGGGAGACCACCGGGCGCCGGCTGTTCGCGGCCGCCGCCGACCTGACCCGGCTCGCGGGCTGGACCTCGTACGACATCGCCGCGCACGGACTCGCCCAGCGCTACTTCGTGCAGGCGCTGCGCCTCGCGCAGGCCGCGGGCGACCGGCCGTACGGCTCGTACGTGCTGGTCACCATGAGCCGGCAGGCGGTCTACCTGGGCCACGGCCGGGAGGCGGTGCAGCTGGCCCGCGTCGCGCAGCAGGGCGTCGGTTCGGGCCCGCCGCCGGTGGTGCAGGCGCTGCTGCACTCGGCGGAGGCGCGGGGGCACGCGGTGCTCGGCGAGGTCCGGGCGTCGACGGCCTCGCTGGTGCGGGCGGAGCGGGCGCTGGGCGCGGCCCGGCCGGGGGACGACGTGCCGCACTGGGCGCGGTTCTACGACGAGGCGCAGCTGGCGGACGAGTTCGGGCACTGCCACCGGGACCTCCAGCAGTACCGGGCCTCGGCGCAGCACGCGGAGCGGTCGCTGCAGCTGCGGGCGCCGGGGTACGCGCGGTCGCGGCTGTTCTGCCGGGTGGTCCTGGCGACGGCGCGGCTGGGGCTGGGCGAGCTGGACCAGGCGTGCGCGCTGGGAGCGGAGGCGGCGCAGCAGGCGATGGAGATGCGGTCGGTGCGGGCGGTGGAGTACGTACGGGACTTCGAGCGGCGGCTGGAGCCGTACCGGGACGCGTCGGCGGTGCGGACGTACCGGGACCGGGTGGCGGCCTTGTCGTGAACACTGGGGGCGGGATGCCGGCCTCCTCTTGCGTGAAGATCATCCGCTGTGCGACGGTCCGCGCATGAGAGACGCGATGCGCCGCAAGATCGGCATCGTCGCTGGGGTGTACCTGGCGATCGCCCTGCTTCCCGGGCTCTGGGTCGAGGGCTTCCTCGGTGAGGATCCGGAGTTCGCCGACGTGGCCCTCGAGGGGATCATGGCCACCGCCGTGCTGGTCGTGCTCGGGCAGATCATCCTGATCAGCCCCAGCTCGGACTGGCGCCGGGCACCGGTGGGCGCCGTTCTGCTCCTCTCGGTACTGGGCTACGTCCAGGACTTCCTGCTCTGGCTGCTGATCTCCTGGGCCTTCGCGGAGATGGAGTCCTCGCTGCACGTGGACGGCCTCGGCACCATCGCCCTGGCGGCGCTCCTCACCCGGGGCCTGAGCCTGGCCCTGCTGTTGCTGCTGCCGCCGAGCGCGGAGCACCGGGAGGAAGCGGTCGCGGAGACCGCGTGAGACGAGGCCCGGCCCCGGGACCGGGGCCGGGCCTCTGCACGGGTGGTTCTCAGGCCGCCACCGGAACGGCGGGCTCCGCGGCGGCCGGGAGCGGGATGCCGAAGTCGCGCAGGACGGCGGTGGTGGCGCGGCGGGCCGAACGCAGGGCGCCCTGGACGGTGTTGGTGTCGCGGTGGTCACCGCACACGTACAGCCCGGCGAGGACCCGCACCGGGCGCCGCGGGTCGCGCGGCGGGGGCATGGCGGGGACGGCCTCCGGGGTGTGGTGGACGGCCAGCAGTTCCCAGTCGCGGGTGGTGCGGTCGTAGAGCCGGGCGAGGCGCGAGGCGACCGTACGGACGGGTGGTGGCGGGCCGAGCACGGTGGTGGTGACCAGGCTGCGGCCGGCCGGGGCCCGGGTCGGGTCGACGGCGCTCATCACGGTGGTGTGGGAGACGGGCCACTTGGGGTCCCCGTCCAGGAGCAGCGAGCCGTCCCAGGGCAGGGGTGTGGCGGTGGCGTGGTGCAGGACGGTGACCTCGTGGAAGGCGGGTACGCGCAGGCCGGGCAGGAGTCCGGCGGCGGCGCGGGCGCCGGTGGCGAGGAGCACGGAGCGGCAGCTGAAGTCGCCGTGCTCCTCGGTGGTGACCAGGTTCGTGGCGACCGAGCGGACCCGGACCCCGGTCCGGACGGTGCCGGGCGGCAGGGCCTCGGCGAGCAGGTCGGGCAGGGTCGCCGCGCCGCCCTCGGGCACGGCGAGGCGGCCGCGGGCGAAGGTGCGCAGGGCGAGGTCGGCGACCCGGCTGGAGGTGGTGAGTTCCGGGTCGCGGAGCAGGGTGGCGAGCAGCGGCCGGAGCACTCCGTTGACGGTGCGCGGCGGCAGGCCGCGGGCGCGCAGGGCGGCGTGCGCGGTGCGTTCGGGCCGGGCGAGCAGTTTTTCCTCGGGCAGGGCGGCGAGCCGGCCGAGGGCGGCGCTGAGCCGGGCCTGGTCGAGGGAGCCGCTGGCCAGGGCGCGGGCGGGGGTGAGGGCGGCTGCCCGCAGTTGCCTTCCGTCGGTGTGGACGAGGACCCCGGGCGCGAAGGGCCGCAGGGTCAGGGCCTCCAGGCCGGGGGTGTGTTCGAGTTCCGTGTACGAGGTGTTGAGCAACTGGCCGACCCGGTCCAGCCGGAAGCCGTCGGCGGACACGGTGGCCATCCGGCCGCCGGGGTCGTCGGCGGCCTCCAGGACGGTGACCGTGACCCCCGCTGCGATCAGGTGGTGCGCGGCCGCGAGTCCTGAGACTCCGGCTCCTACGATGACTACGTCTGCGTGGTTCGAGCTGCTGAGCACGTGCCCCTCCCCGAGGTCGGCGCGGCTGTGTGGGGATCCTCCTTCCCCCAACCGGCTCCGCGGGAACCCGAGTTCGGCGTGCTATTACGGTCGGTTCCGGTCGCACGACGGTCGCATCAGGGGCACGAACGGTCGCACGGCGGTCGCCGCTGAGCTTCTTCGAGTTCAGAGAGCGGCGCGGATGGCGTCCTCGATACCGGGGTCGCGGAAGGTGAAGCCGGACTCCAACAGCCGTGCGGGGCGGACCCGCTGACTGCCGAGCACGTCCGAGGAGAACTCCCCCAGCACGATGCGCAGGGCCGGCGCCGGTACGGGCAGCAGCGCGGGGCGCCGCAGCACCCGGGCCATGGCGGCGGTGACCTCGCGGTTGGTCAGCGGCTCGGGGGCGGTGAGGTTGACGGGGCCTTCGAGGGAGGGGGTGTCGATGATGTGGCGCAGGGCCGCGATCTCGTCGTGGAGGGAGATGTGCGACCAGTACTGGCGGCCGTTGCCGAGCCGGCCGCCGATGCCGGCGCGGAACACGGGGAACAGCCGCCCCCAGGCCCCGCCTTCGCGGGCCACGACCAGGCCGGTACGGGCGAACGCGGTACGGATCCCGGCCTCCCGGGCGGGGGCGGCGGCCGCCTCCCACTCCACGCAGACGGAGGGCAGGAACCCCTCTCCGGCGGGGGCGCTCTCGTCGACGGCCCGTTCGCCGGTGTCGCCGTAGTAGCCGACGGCCGTGCCGACGACGAACACCTGCGGCGGCTCGTCCAGGGCGGCCATCGCCCGGGCCAGGGCGGCGGTGCCGAGGACCCGGCTGTCGCGGATCTCCTTCTTGTACGCGGCCGTCCACCGTCGCTCGCCGACCCCGGCCCCGGCCAGGCCGACGACGGCCCCGCAGCCGGCCAGTCCCGCCGGGTCCACGTAGCCGCGCGCCGGGTCCCACCTCGCTTCGTCGCCTGCGGCGGGCTCGCGGCGCACGAAGCGGACCACCTCGTGCCCGTCCTCCCGGAGGGACCGCACGAGGGCACTGCCGATGAGCCCGGACGAACCGGTGACTGCGATGCGCATGCCGTTATCCTGCCGGGTCCCGCCGCGGTTCGGCAGCCCGGCTCCGCCGGGACCTGGGGCTCCGCCCCGGGGCCGGGCGGTAGCCCGGTTCAGGCTGTGGTGCCCAGCCAGGTGCCGACGCCGTACGTGACGGCCATCGCCAGCGCGCCCCCGCACACGTTCCGCAGCACCGCGCGGAGCGCAGGGGCCCCGCCCAGCCGTGCGCTCAGCACCCCGCACAGGGTGAGCGCGGCGAGGACGGCCGCCACCGTCACCGGGACCCGCTCCGAAGGCCCCGGCAGGATGATGGCCAGCAGCGGCAGCAGCGCACCCACGGTGAAGGCGATGAGGCTGGCGAAGGCCGCGTGCCACGGGTTGGCCAGTTCGTCGGGGTTGATCCCGAGCTCCACCCGCGCGTGGGCCCGCAGCGCGTCCCGTTCCGTCAGCTGCTCGGCCGCCTCCCGGGCCACGGACCGGCTCAGGCCCCGCGCGGCCAGCAGCTCGGTGAGTTCGTCGAGCTCCGCTTCCGGCTCCTCCGCGAGCTCCCGCCGTTCCAGGTCGAGCGCGGCCCGTTCGGAGTCCCGCTGCGAGCTGACGGAGACGTACTCCCCCGCCGCCATCGAAAGGGAGCCCGCCAGCAGTCCGGCGATCCCCGCGGCCAGGATCGCCGGGCGCGAGGTGGTGGCCCCGGCCACGCCGACCACGAGGCCCGCGGTGGAGATGATGCCGTCGTTGGCGCCCAGCACGCCCGCGCGCAGCCAGTTCAGCCGGGTGCTGATCTCCCCGCTCTGTGAACCCCCGCCCGTACCGTGCGCCTCGATGTGCGCCCGTGTCGGGGTCTTCCCGGAGTTCGGTGGGCCTTCGTCTGCCGTCACGCCACCACTGTCCCGGCACGCGCCCCGCCGGGCCACCCGGCGGGCCCGGTCCGGGGTGCGCGGGCCCGGCCCCCGTACCAGGGTGGAGGGGTGAGACGCGGACGCGAGGAACCGGGCTGGCTGCGCGGGGAACCGCCACCGCGCTGGGCCCGGCTCGCGCCCGCGGTGGCCCTGGTGGTGCTGGTGCTCGCCCAGGCCCTCACCCCGGGCGACGTGGAGATCGGCTTCTTCCTGGCCGGCCTGCCCCCGGTGGCCGCCTTCGCGTACGGCGCGGCCGGCACCGCCTTCTTCGCGGGCCTCGTGCTCCTGCTGATCGGGGCGCCCGGCCTGGGCATCGCTCAGGCCCGGGGTACGGACCTGGCCACGGTGGCCGCCGTCGGGGTGCTCAGCGTGGTGATCGCCTGGGTGCGGCGGCGCCGGGACGCGCAGCTGGTCAGCGTCCGGACGGTGGCGGAGGCGGCCCAGCTGGCGGTGCTCCCGCCGGTGCCGCAGCGGGTGGGCGGGGTGGGGTGTTCCGGCCTGTACCGGGCGGCGCAGCGCGGCACGCTGGTCGGCGGCGACCTGTACGACGTACGGGCCGGGCCGTTCGGGGTGCGGGCGCTGGTCGGGGACGTGCAGGGCCACGGTCTGGCGGCGGTCGCCACGGTGGCGGCGCTGCTCGGGGCCTTCCGCGAGGCGGTGCTGGACGACTCCGGGCTGGCGGCGGTCGCGGCCCGGCTGGACCGGCGGCTGCTGGCGGACGCGTCGGCCGGTTCCGAGGACCATCCGGAGCTGTTCGCGACGGCCGTCCTGGTGGAGTTCCCGCCCGGGCTGGACCTCGTACGGATCGTGTCGTGCGGGCATCCGCCCGCCCTGCGGCTGCGCGGGGCCGTGGTGGAGGAGGTGGCGGTGGAGCCGGGTCCGCCGCTGGGCCTGGGGCTCGCGGGGCCCGCCCCGCCGGCGGTGGTGGAGCTGCCGCTGCGGCCCGGGGACCGGCTGCTGCTGCACACCGACGGCGTGACGGAGGCCCGGGACAAGGGGGGCCGCTTCTACCCGCTGGCCGCGCGGGTCCCCGTCCTGGCCAGGGACCCGGACGGGCTGGTCGCGGCGGTCTGGCGGGATCTGGCCGCGTTCACGGCCGGCGGCCCCCCGGACGACGTGGCCATGCTGCTGCTGTCGCTCGACGGCCCCGCGTCACCGCGCTGACACGCCCGCGCGTGACACCGTGAAGCTGACGCGCCGCCAGGAGGAGCTCGTCTTCAACGAGAGGTGAGCCACCGGGCACGGCCCGCCGGGGCCTGCACCCGGCGGGCCGGCCGCGGCGGCTCACGCCTCCTGGATGAACGCCCGCACCATCTTGCACGTGACGTTGGACGGCCGGTGGATCCCCGTCCGGACGGCCATCGTCCGGATCTTCCGGTTGGTGGCGCGACGGGCGTCATAGGTCCCCGAGTCGAGCAGGGATATCGCCAGCCGCATCGCCTTCAGGCGGCGGTTGTGGCTCTCGTACCACTCGCGGGGCAGCCCCGCCGGCAGCGGCTTCTTCTTGACGTGCTGGATCGTCATGGCAGTGGCCATCTACAGCCTCCCAAACGGTAGTTGGCGTCCTGTCCTTCTCCCTCGATTTTACTGGGCCCCACTGACAAAAGCCCTGGCCGGGCAGGCCCTGGATAGGCTGGGAGGCATGGAGATCTGGATCAACCCCGCCTGTTCCAAGTGCCGCAGCGCACTGACCCTGCTGGACGCGGAGGGCGCCGAGTACACGGTGCGCCGCTACCTGGAGGACGTGCCCTCCGAGGACGAGATCCGCGAGGTGCTCGGCCGCCTCGGGCTGGAGCCGTGGGACATCACGCGCACCTCCGATGCCCTGGCCAAGGAGACCGGCGTACGAGAACTGCCGCGCGAGGAGACCGAAGCCGCGCGGGCGCGCTGGATCGCGCACCTGGCCGCGCACCCGAAGCTGATCCAGCGTCCGATCATCACCGCCGAGGACGGCACGGCCGTGGTGGCCCGCTCCGAGGAAGCGGTCCGCGAGGCCCTGTCCCGCACGGCCTGACCGGCCGAGACCAGCCGGGCGATCACCTCGGCGCCCAGGGGCGGCAGGGGTGGGGAAGCGGGCGGTCTCGTCCTGGAGCCGCAGCCAGGCCGGGTCGAGCAGCACGAGCCGGCCGACCCGCTCGGGCCGGTGGACCGCGTACTGCGCGGCGATCCAGGCGCCGTAGGAATGCCCGCCGAGCACCACCGGCCCGGCCGGCCCGAGCCCGTCCGACACCTCACCACCCAGGAGCCCGGCGCATGAGCACCCCCGACGGCGGCACCGACCTGCACCTCGACCTCCCCGCCGGAGGAGCCCGCCGGACCGCCCTGGCCCAGGCCCTGCGGGACGCCGTGCGCAGCGGCCGGCTGGCCCCCGGCACCCGGCTGCCGCCCTACCGGACGCTCGCCGCCGACCTGGGGCTGGCCCGCAACGCCGTGGCCGACGCGTACGCCGAACTGGTCGCCGAGGGCTGGTTCACCGCCCGCCAGGGCTCCGGCACCCGGGTGGCCGAAGGCGCCGCGACCGCCGCGGCACCCTCCGCCGCCACCGCGCCCTCCTCCGCGTCCCCCCTGCACGACCTGCTCCAGGGCAAACCCGACCCCGCCTCCTTCCCGCGGAGCGCCTGGGCCGCGAGCGCCCGGCGGTCCCTGGCCGCGGCGCCCACGGAGGCCTTCGGCCCCGGCGATCCCCGGGGTCGCCCGGAGCTGCGCCGCGCGCTGGCGGCCTACCTCTCCCGGGCACGCGGCGTACGCACCGCCCCCGACAACATCGTCGTCTGCTCCGGCTTCGCGAACGGCCTGCGGCTGCTGGCGTCCGTCCGCCCCCGCGACTGGGCGGTGGAGGCCTACGGACTTCCCTTCCACCACGGCATCCTCGAGTCGGCCGGAGTCCGCGCCCACCCCGTCCCGGTGGACGAGGACGGCGCCGTGACCACCCACCTCCCGGCCCGCGCCCGCACGTTGCTGCTCACGCCGGCCCACCAGTTCCCAACGGGCAGCCGCCTCCTGCCCGCCCGCCGCGCGGCGGCCGTGGACTGGGCCCGCAACACCGCGGGCGTCATCGTGGAGGACGACTACGACGGCGAGTTCCGCTACGACCGCAAACCGGTCGGCGCCGTCCAGGGCCTCGCCCCCGGACACGTCGTGTACGCGGGCTCGCTCAGCAAGAGCCTCTCCCCCGCGATGCGCCTGGGCTGGCTGGTCCTCCCGGACCACCTCGTCGACCAGGTCCTGGCGGCGAAGGGGCTACGCGAGTCCTGGGCGAGCGCACTGGACCAGCTGGCACTGGCGGACTTCATCGAGTGCGGCGCCTACGACCGCCACGTCCGCCGCATGCGCAAGCGCTACCACCAGCGCCACGACCAGGTCCTCTCGGTCCTCGCCGCCCAGGCCCCGCACCTGCGGGTGACGGGCATCGCGGCCGGCTTCCACGCCGTCCTGGAACTGCCCCCGGGCCGGGAAGCCCCGGCCCTGGCCGCGGCCCGCGCGGCCGGCCTCGCCCTGGACGGCCTCTCGGCCTACCGCCACCCCGCCGCCCCGCACCCGCCCCGCGAGGGCCTGGTCATCGGCTACGCGGCCCTCCCGGACGGGGCCTTCGCCCGCGCCCTGCACGCCCTGTCGGAGGTGATCCGCCGGGTGGCGACGCCCTGACGGGTGGGGCGGACCGCCGCCCTACCGCGCCCCGCCCGGAGCCATGTCGTACGTGACCCACATGGTCCGCGTGGCGACCTGGTCGTACTTCGCGCGCGCCCGGTGGTTGTCGTCGGCGGTGATCCACCGCACCACGCTCCACCCCCGCTCCGCGGCCAGTTCGCGCAGGGCGCCGAGCAGCAGGTCGGCGGCGCCCGAACCGCGGTGCTCCGGGGCGACGAACAGGTCGTCGAGGAAGCAGCCCACGGTCGCGGACAGCGGCCGGGCGAAGGGGCGGTAGTGGGCCAGGCCGAGGAGCCGGCCTTCGGCGTCCTCGGCGACCAGGGCGCCGACCTCGTGGCCGGGGTCGTTCACCCACGCCCACACGGTCGCGGCGGCCTCCTCCGTCTGCTCCACCTCGTAGAACTCGGCGTAGCCGCGGTAGAGGGCACGCCACTGGGCGAAGTCTCCCGGCTGGGCAGCGCGAACGCGGATGTCAGACATGTGCGGACCCCTGTACTCGACGACGACGCAACCGATCATGCTGCAACCGGCAGCCACCGCATTGCGCCACGACGTCGAATCCGCGCTCCCCGGAACGCCACCATGGCCAGAAGGCCGTCACTCCTCCCCCAGGAACCCCGTCACCAGCCCGTTCAGCACATCGGCCCGCTCCAGATGTACGTCGTGCCCCGCTCCCGGGACGCTCACGGCCAGCGTCTGCGGGCGCCGCCGGAGCATCTCGTCGGCCTCCGGCGCGGCGATGATCCCGTTCTGGCCGATGACCGCGAACGTCGGGCAGGCGACCCGCTCCCACTCCTCCCCTGGACGGCTTCATCGCCGGCCCGAACGCCGAGCCGGGCAACCCGCTCGGCGACGGAGGGGACCGTATCCACGAATGGATCTTCGACGTCGAGGCCTGGCGGGAGCGCCAGAGCATGAAGGGCGGCCGCGGCGGCAACCCGGACGACGGCGTCGTGCGGGAGCTCTTCTCCCGGGCCGGGGCCTACGTCATGGGACGGCGGATGTTCGCCGAGGGGGAGCTCGGCTGGGCCGACCCGCCGCCGTTCCGCGCGCCCGTCTTCGTGCTGACCCACACCCCCCGCGAGCCGTGGGTACGGCAGGGCGGCACCACCTTCACCTTCGTCACCGACGGCCCCGAAGCCGCCCTGGCCCGGGCCCGGGAGGCGGCGGGAGACAAGGACGTGCAGATCTCCGGCGGCGCGGACACCGTCCGCCAGTACCTGAACGCGGGACTCGTCGACGAACTCCGGGTCCACCTGGCCCCCGTCCTCCTCGGCGCGGGGACCCGGCTCTTCGACGGCGTCTCGCCGGAGCTCACCTTCGAGCGCGAAGGGGTGATCGACTCCCCCGCCGTCACCCACCTGACGTACCGCGTCCTGCGTACTCGTAGGGTGGCCGAATAACAAAAGGAACAAACCGCACCAAAGGACCAAAGTGGCCGACCCGACCCCCACAACGCCCCAGCCGCCCCAACCGCCCGCCCCCTTCCCCCCTCCCCGCCGCGGCGCCGACTGGATGTTCGGCGGGGTCTACGGGACCGTGCTGGCCAGCGGCCTGCTGGCCGCGCTGGACCAGAAGGGCGGGGACTACACCCCCTTCTACGACGCCAGCTGGGTCCTCGTCACGGCGGCCGCCGCCGGGCTCGCGCACGGGTACTCGCACCACATGACCACCCACCAGCGCGGCTCCGCCGCCCACCGCTGGCACCTGCTGGTGCGCGCGCTGTGGAACGAGTGGCCGATGATCGCGGCCACCCTCCCCACCGTGCTGCTGCTGGTGGTCTCCGGACTCGCGGGCTGGGACTCCGGGGTGACCGCCGTCGGACTCGGCCTGAACACCGCGCTGCTCTTCGCCTGGGGGTCCTTCGTGGCCCTCCGGGTCGGCTACCGGATCGGCTCGGCGCTGCTCATCGGCCTGGCCGACGCCACGATCGGCCTGGCCATCATCGTGGCCAACGCCCTCATCAAATAGCGCGCTCGGGCACGGGCAGCTGCGCCTCCGCCTCCGCCAGGATCTCCGTCAGCCGCGCCCCGAACTCCGCGCCGCGCACGTCCGGCACCCCGGTCCGGGCCGCCGTGAGCAGCGCGTCCAGGGCCCGGCCGTACGCCCCCGGTACGTCGCTCCAGTCGGGCAGCGCCCGCACGCCCTCCGTCCCGCGCAGTTCCAGCCCCACCCCGGCGGCCGCGCGCGGGGCGCCCAGGCTGAGGACGGCGGTGCTGGCGGCGCCGGAGGCGTGCCGCAGGGCCAGTTGGACCACGTCCGACGGGCCCCGCGTGGCGCTGACGGCGGTGACCTCGCCGAGGATCGGGATCAGCACGGACAGCGCGTGCGGGCCGACGTCCCACAGCCCGCCCTTCTCCTTCCGCCACGGCGAGTCGGCGTACGCGCTGGGCGTGCCGTCGGGCGGGAAGACGGCGCCGAGCCAGTGGGCGGCCGCGGTGAACCAGCCCGCGCGTCCGGCCTGCTCCGCGACCCACCCGGCGGTGGGCTCGGCGAAGCGCAGGGTGAGGAAGACGACGGAGGCGACCCGGTGCCGGGCCACCGCGTCGGCCACGGCCCGGGCGTCCTCCACTCCGGTCGCGACGGGCTTGTCCAGCAGCAGGTGGCAGCCGGCGGCCGCCGCCCGCACGGCGAGCGGGGCCTGGACGTCGGGCGGCAGGGCGAAGGCCACGGCGTCACAGTCGGCGAACAGCGCGTCGGGGTCTTCGTACACCTTCACGCCGTACTCGCGCGCCAGCTCTGCCGCGGCTTCGGGCCTGCGGCCCCACACTCCGGCGAACTCGGACCCGGCGTGCGCGGCGAGGGCGGGGGCGTGGGTGCGGCGGGCCCAGGGGCCGGTACCCAGCAGCCCAACCCTGGGGTGGGAGTGTGCGGCAGGGCCCAAATCAGACGAAATGCTCACGCGCCCAGTCTGCCCCACAGCCCGCCCCACTCCGACGGACGCTCCGCCGCCAACCGGCTTCCGCCCCGCACAGCCCACCCGACCTGCGGCGTAAACGTCGGTAACACGGGGTTCACACACGGGCAACGGAAGGGAAATCGCGGGCGGGCACGCTGCGGTCATCACCGCAGCGATGAAGCAGCGACCAGCAGCACCCGCAGAGTCTGAGGATGGGTCCCGTGAGCTACAAGGCTGAGTACATCTGGATCGACGGCACCGAGCCGACGGCGAAGCTTCGCTCGAAGACGAAGATCCTCGCCGACGGCGCCGAGCTCCCGATCTGGGGCTTCGACGGATCGAGCACCAACCAGGCCGAAGGCCACGCCTCCGACCGCGTCCTGCAGCCGGTCTTCTCCTGCCCGGACCCGATCCGCGGCGGTGACAACGTCCTCGTCCTGTGCGAGGTCCTGAACATCGACATGACCCCGCACGAGTCGAACACCCGCGCGCTGCTGCGTCCGATCGCCGAGAAGTTCGCCGGGCAGGAGCCGATCTTCGGCATCGAGCAGGAGTACACCTTCTTCGACGGCACCCGTCCGCTCGGCTTCCCCGTGGGCGGCTTCCCGGCCGCGCAGGGCGGCTACTACTGCGGTGTCGGCTCGGACGAGATCTTCGGCCGCGAGATCGTCGAGAAGCACCTGGACCACTGCCTGGCGGCGGGCCTGGAGATCTCCGGCATCAACGCCGAGGTCATGCCCGGCCAGTGGGAGTTCCAGGTCGGCCCGGTCGGCCCGCTGGAGGTCTCCGACCAGCTGTGGATCGCGCGCTGGCTGCTCTACCGCACCGCCGAGGACTTCAACGTCTCCGCGACGCTGAACCCGAAGCCGGTGCAGGGCGACTGGAACGGCGCGGGCGCGCACACCAACTTCTCCACGAAGTCGATGCGCGAGGACTACCGCGCGATCATCTCGGCCTGCGAGGCGCTCGGCGAGGGCAGCAAGCCGATGGACCACGTGAAGAACTACGGCGCCGGCATCGACCTGCGCCTGACGGGCCTGCACGAGACCGCCCCGTGGAACGAGTTCAGCTACGGCGTCTCGGACCGCGGCGCCTCGGTCCGCATCCCGTGGCAGGTGGAGAAGGACGGCAAGGGCTACATCGAGGACCGCCGCCCGAACGCGAACGTGGACCCGTACGTGGTGACCCGCCTCATCGTGGACACCTGCTGCACGGGCCTGGAGAAGGACGGCCTCGTCTAAGCACCGGTCCCACCCCTCCCCCCTCCGCGACGCCCGACGCCCGCCGAGCCCCTGTGGCCACGGCGGGCGTCGGGCGTTCGTATGTGCGACCCTCGGCGCCGCCGTTGTCAGTGGCGTGTGCGACCGTGTGCCCATGTTGGCGATCAGGATCCAGACGGAGCGCGGCGAGTCCTACGAGCGGCCCGCGCTCGGCACGTTGTCCGAGCTGGTGGGGCGCATCGGCGCCGACGGTGACCGCTTCGTCATCGTCGAGCGGATCCTCGAAGAGCCGGACCGGTACATACAGGTCTGGCACGACGAGGGCGAGGAGTACCAGCTGGAGCACCGGGACGGGTCGGCGGACCGTCACTTCCAGGCGTACCTGCCCACGGCCGCCGAGGTGGTGGACGTGATGGCCGGCTGGGCCCGGCAGGAGAAGGGCTGGGACGCCGGACCCGCTTGGCGGCGGCTGAACCTGAAGTGAGCGGTCCGGCCGCCGTCCGTCAGGCCCAACAACGGAGTCACGAGCGGAATTTGAGATTCCGATCCACGACGTGAGACGGGGTCTGCCCCCGGGCTCGGACGTCTGCTTGAATGGGGCGCATGGACAGCCATTCGCACACCTCGTCAGGTCGCAGCGACCTCGAGCCGTTCTGGCCGTCCCGTCAGGACCACGATTACGACCGGGTGTGTTGCCGCGCGAAGAACGCGCCGGCCCTCTAAAGCCTTCCCTTTAGGCCTTCGGCCTGCGCGGAACGACATCGATGACGTACGTACGCACGTCTCCCTGCCGACCCCTCCGCGTGAAAGAGCTGACCTCTCATGGCGAACACCCGCTCGCTCGTCTCTGCCGCCTCCGCTGCGACCTCGCCCCTGACCTATCCCCCCAGTCCGCGCCACCGGCTGCGCGCCGTGGACCGTGACGAGGTGGCCCGGGTGGTGGATCTGCTTCCGCCCGGTGCCACCTGGCTGCCCGCACCCCAGCACACCCTGCCGACCCTGCCGGGGCAGCCCCCGATGGTCGGCTACCTGGTGCTCGTGCCGGCCGACCAGCAGCCGCCGCTCACCCAGGTACCGCTGCCGGTACCGGTGCCCGCACCGGCACCCACCGCCGCCGGCTCGTCCACCGCCACCGACGACGACTCCCTGGTCCGCATCGACACGGCGCAGCGCACGGCCGAGGTCGCCGGGCAGGTGCTCGACCTGACCTACCTGGAGTTCGAGCTGCTGGCGCACCTGGTGAAGCACCCGCACCGGGTGCACAGCCGGGACCAGCTGGTGACCACGGTCTGGGGCTACGGGCACGTCGGTGACGGCCGGACCGTGGACGTCCACATCGCCCGCCTGCGCCGCAAGCTGGGCGCCGCCCACCGCGGCGCGATCCAGACGGTCCGCCGGGTGGGCTACAAGTACGCCCCCTGACCGGCCGGTTGAACCCGCACCCGGTGGGCCCGCACTCCCGGAAGGGGAGTACGGGCCCACCATTGACTTCGGCCGGCTTCAGCCGGCCCCGGCGGACTACGCGGCGGCCTTGGCCCGCCGGCCCGCCACGAAGCCCAGGGCCACGTCGATCACGAGGAAGGCGACCAGGCTGATCCCGAGCAGCGGGACGAACCAGCCGACCACGGCGGTCACCGCGGCCAGCGGCAGCAGCACGGCAACCGGCACCTTCCGCCAGGCGCCGCGCGGCTGGGCGCGGCCGACCGACAGCTTGCGGTCCTTCGTCGGGCGGCGCAGCCACCACATCCGGTAGCCCCAGAACACCAGGAACATCAGGGCGACGGCGAGCGCGGCCAGGGCGATCTGGTTGGCGAGTCCGAAGGTCCTGCCCATGTGCAGGTCGATGCCGAAGCGGGTCATCTTGGCGAGCACCGGGTAGTCGGCGAAGCGCAGTTCGTCGATGACCTTGCCGTCGGCGGGGTCGACGGCGACCGCGTCCAGGTGCACCGGCAGCTGCTTGTCCTGCTCCTTGATCACGTACCCCTTGCCCTTGGCGGGCAGGGTGATGCGGAGCTCCTCTGTGACCCCGGCCGCGCGGGCGGCGTCCACGGCCTTGTCGATGCCGATGTCCGCGGTCGGCGCCGCGGGCGGCATCTCCTCGCCGGGGGCCATGGTGTGACCGGCGTGCTCTCCCCCAGCTACCGCTGGGAGGTGCCCCCTGCCGCCGGCGGCCGCACCGCCCGGCTTCAGCTTGGCGGAGACGCTGGGGGTGGCGCCGCCGAGGCCGTCCTGGAGCTGCCCGATGTTCTCGCCGGCGTACTTGGACCAGGTCAGGCCGGTGATGGAGAGTACGAGGAGCCCGGCGACGGACCACAGTCCGACGGCCCCGTGCCAGGACAGGGTGCGGCGGCGGCCGGTGAGCTTCCGGTCCGGGAGGACGAGCTCCGCGCGGCGCTTGCGGCGGCGGCCGATCCACAGGGCGAGCCCGCCGAGGGCGACGACCCACATCCAGCTCGCGGCCATCTCGCTGTAGTTCCGGCCGAACTCCCCGAGGTGGAGGCTGGCGTGGAACTCGCTCAGCCAGGCCCGCAGCGGCAGCGCGTCACCGGAAGTGGCGAGCTGCCCGCGCACCTCGGCCGTATACGGGTCGACGAACACGGTGAGGGTCTCGCCCTCGGGCAGACCCGGCTTCTCCATGATCACGCGGGTGGTGGCCTCCGCGTCGGGCCCGGGCCACACGGAGACGACCTTGCCCTCGGGCGCGGCGTCCTTGGCCGCGCCGACCTGGGCGCTGAGCGGCAGCGCGCTCTCGCCGACGCGGGAGACGGTCAGCTCGTCGGAGTAGACGATCTTCTCGGCCTGCCAGGAACCGGCGTACAGCAGCCCGGTGGTGGCGGCGAGGAACAGCAGCGGGGCGATCAGCAGGCCCGCGTAGAAGTGCATGCGCAGGAGCAGCGGCCGCAGGGCGGCCCAGCCGCCGCGGCGCTGGGGTATGGCGGTGGAGTCGGCGTCGGCGTCCGGGGTCTGGACGTCCTGAACCTCGTCAAGGGACATGTGGGGTCCTAGGTGTTGGCGAAGACATGGGGAAAGCGGCCCCAGATCTGTCTCGCCTCCTCCTCACCGGGCAATGCGCCGGGCAATACGCCGAGGAGTGCGCCGGTCAGGCGCGGGCAGGACGGCCGGGGGCCGTGGTGCTGAACGCTCGGTACGCGGGCGGCCCCCGGCGCACCACGGCATGGGCGTGCAGCGCTCCCCGCAGGCGGCGCGGCGGCTCGGAACGGTGCCGGAAGGAGGGCGGCACCGGCAGGGCGGCCACCCGGGCCCGTACGAGGGCGAACGCGCGGGCGAGCGGCCGGGCCGCGTGCAGCGCGGCCGCGCCCAGGGTGCGGGCCAGCCGGAAGACGGCGGCCTCGCCCCGGGCCAGCCAGGCGGCGCAGAGCAGGCCGGCGAGCACGTGCGCGGCGATCATCCCGACGCCCCCGTGCCCGGCCATGCCTGCCATGTCGGCCACGCCGGGGGCTTCGGCGGCCGCGGCCCCCATCGCCCCCATGTCCATGTCCGGCATGTGATGGTGCGAGGGCGGCGGAACGGAGGCAGGTACGGGCTTCGCCGCCTGGCTCCCCGAGAAGACGAGGTGCAGGATCCCCTGTACGGCGAGCAGCGCCGCGGTGATCCCTGCGGGGCCCCGGCGCCGTCCGGCGGCCAGCCAGGCGAGCCCGCCGGTCAGGGCGAAAGCACCCAGAAGCCCCTCGAGGGGAATGTCCGTCCCGGACATGTACGAATGCCCCACCGCACCCAATGCGACGCACATCGCCGCGAAGGTCGCGGCCCGCGTGGTGCGCATCGGCGCGGAGGTCAGAGGCATGGCCGGGACATGTTCGCACGGGGCCCGGTGGTGCCCGCCAGAGGGCCGTATCCGATCATGGGGGAGTGAATCCGATTCTCCTGGGAGTGGTGTATTCCGGCGGCGTCCAGCTCGGGGCCCACGCCCTGGACCGGCTCGAGCCGGCGGAGCGGGAGCGGCTGCTCCGGAGCTGCTCGACGAACGTCGAGAATCTCACCGACGGCCGCTGGGAGACGCTGCTGACCAGCGCTTTCGTCGTCGAGGAGCCGATGCCCCTGGCGTACGCGCTGCTGCTCGTCGCGGTGCTCGGATACGCCGAGTACGCGTACGGCGCCTGGTGGACGGCGGCGGTGTTCCTGTTCGGGCACGCCGCGGCGACCCTCCTCGTGTACGGCGCCCTGCGCAGGACAACCGATACCCGGACCCGGCGCGCCCTGGACGTGGGGACCAGCTACGGGTTCAACGCCGTACTCGGCGCGCTGACCTCGGCCCTACCGCGCGGAGCGGTGCGCACCACCGCCCGGGCCGGGCTGCTGGCGCTCGCCGCCGCACCCGTGGTCAAGCGCGGCCGGACCTTCACGGACGCCGGGCACCTGGCGGCGCTGGGGATCGGCGTCGGCCTCTCGCTGGCCCTCGACTACCTTTCCGAAGCAAAACATCGGAAAATGACACGAATCGACATATGAAGCACATGCACGACCCGCAGACCGCTACCGCCGGAGCCGCCACAATGACCGCCACGCTGCCCTCCACCACCGTCGCCAACCTCCGCGACCTCGGTGGCACCCCGCTGACCGGCGGCCGCACCGTACGGCCCGGCCTGGTCCTGCGCTCCGGCCAGCTCGACCGGCTCGACCTCGACGCCGACCCGACGGTCGCCGCGCTGGGCCTGACCACCGTCATCGACTTCCGCAGCGAGGCCGAGCGCACCTCGTACCCCGACCGGGTGCCGGCCGGGGCGCGGAACCTGGTCGGCGACGTCCTCGCGGACAAGATGAACTCGGGCAAGATGCCCGCGGCCGCCCAGCTCAAGGACCTGCTGTCCGACCCCGTGGTCGCCGAGGAGCGGCTCGGCGGCGGCAAGGCGCAGGCCCTGTTCGGCGAGGTCTACCGGTCCCTCGTCAGCTCCGGCTCCGCGCAGGCCTCGTACCGGATGCTGCTCACCGAGCTCGCCGACCCGCAGGCGGGCCCGCTCCTCTTCCACTGCACGGCCGGCAAGGACCGTACGGGCTGGGGCGCCACGATCATCCTGTCGCTGCTCGGCGCGGACGACGACACGCTGATGGCCGAGTACCTCTCCGTCAACCCGGCGGTCAAGCAGGCCTTCGCCCCGATGATCGAGGGCTTCACGGCGGCGGGCGGGGACCCGGACATAGCGCTCGCGCTGATAGGCGTCTTCCCCTCGTACCTGGAGGCCGCGCTGGACGAGGTCGAGACGCGGTACGGCTCCATGGAGAAGTACGTGCGCGAGGGCCTCGGCGTCTCCGACGAGACGGTCGAAGCCCTGCGCGCCCGCCTGATCGCCTGACGGCGGGTCGGGCACTGGCGGCGGGCCGGGCGCCTCGCGGCGGGCCGGGCGCCTCGCGGCGGGCCGGGGAGCGGCTGCGGCCCGCGAGCCCCGGGAGCCGCTGCCGGCGGCGGGCCCGGGCGGGCGGCCCCAGCGGGCAGCGGCGGCGGGCCGCAGGCCCGGGCGGCGGGCCCGGAGAGCGGCTCCGGGCTGCGGGCCCGGGCGACTGGCCGGGCAGCGGGCCCGAGCGGCGGGGCCGGGCAGCGGGCCCGGGCGGCGGGGCGCGGCAGCTCCCGGCAGCGGGCCCGGGCGGCGGGCCCGGGCGGCGGGCCCGGGCGGCGGGCCCGAGCGGCAGCTCCCGGCAGCGGGCCCGAGCGGCAGCTCCCGGCAGCGGGCCCGAGCGGCAGCTCCCGGCAGCGGGCCCGGGCGGCGGGGCCGGGCAGCGGGCCCGAGCGGCAGCTCCGGGCGGCGGGCCCGGGCGGCGGGGCCGGGCAGCGGGGCCGAGCGGCAGTTCCGGGCAGCGGGGCCGGGCGGCGGGGCCGTTGGGGGTGGCCGTCGTTTCACCCGAACGGGCGCGCTGGTGGCGGGTGACCATCCGACGATTCGCTCGTTCTGCTGAACGTGACTGCGCCGGATACCGCCACCCGCCCCCCGTCTCCCGTGCCGCCCGACGTCGAGCAGGCCGAGGCCGCGATCGTCGAGCACTACCCGCGGCTGGTGCGGCTCGCCTACCTGGTGCTGCCCCCCTCCCTCGGCCGCAACCGCCGCGTGCTCACCGCCCACTCGCTGGCCCAGCGCGCGCTGCCGCGCGGGCGGCGGGACGCGGTGGCGGCCGCCGCGGCCGTGCAGGGCGGGATCCCCGGCGGGGTCCCGGGCCAGCGCGGCGGCCCGGCGGGCGACCCGGGGTACGCGTACGTCCGGCTGCGGGTCCTGCGCACCGCCCTCGAAGCCGGGATCCCGCTCACCTTCCGCGCCCTGCCGCGCCGCGCGCAGCTCCCGCCGCTGCTCCCCCAGGTGTGGGGGCTGCGGCTGTTCCCGCGCGCGGGCGGGGCCGAGGAGCTCGCCCTCGACCAGTGGCTGGCCACCCTGAACGGTCCCGGCCGGGCCGCCTGCGTACTGCGGGCGCTGGAGCGGCTGCCCGAGCCGGAGGTGCTGCGGGTGCTCACCGAGGCGGGCGTCGCGGACCCGGCGGCCGCCGTCGCCGAGTCGGGGGACCCGGCGAACGACGCCCTCTTCGCCTCCCCCGAGTTCGACCCGTGCGTGCTCCAGGCCCGGCCCACCGACCTGCTGCGCCGCCGCCGTCTCGGGCGGGCCGCACTGGCCGCCGCGGCCGCGCTCGCCGTGTGCGGGACGCTCCTCGCGCTGCCCGGCGGGGGCTGGGGCTCGGACGGGGCGGCCGCCCCCCTGTACTCCCGCAACGCCGCGGCCGAGCAGGCCCTGGACCCGGCGAAGCTGGTCCGCGCCGAGCCCGCGCTCTGGCGCGCGTCCTCCCGTACGGACTTCTCCACCTGGCCCGCCCGCGGAGACCGCACCGCCGACACCGCGCTGCTGCGCCGGGCGCTGGCCGTCTGGGCCCGGCCCGGCTCCTCCGTCGTGGTCTCGGCCACCCCGGGCACGCCCTCCGGGCCGCCGATGGGGCCGGCGCAGCTGCTGTTCGCCGGCGCCGTGGACCAGGCCGTCGTGGTCCTGCTGTACGACGGCCTGCGCGTGGTCCGCTACGCCGAACCGCGCACGGGTGCCGCGGGCGCGGCCCTCGACTTCGCCCGGACCGACGGCGCCTCGGCGGACACCGCGACCGCGCTCGTACTGAGCCGCGTCGACGGCAACGTCCGCTATCTGACGGCGCCCTGGGTCACCGGCGCGGCCCTGCGGGACCTGCTCAAGCCCGGCGAGGCCCCGGTGGTGCTGAAGCCGGCCCCGGACGGGACGACCCCGCCGGTGCCGAGCCCCGCCCCGGGCGGCAGCTGTACGAGCTGGAACGCGCTGGCCCTGACCGGCGACGGCGCGACCCGCCTGATCACCGACCTCGGCGAACTGACCCCGGCCCGGCTGACCTCGGGCGCACCGGGCGCGGAGCGCGATGTGACGGAGGCCGCTGAGCTCGCGGACTGGTCGCGGATCGCCTGCCTGCTGCCCTCGGTCCGCTCGCACGGGGTCCGTGCGGTCAACGCCTGGACGTACGCGAAGCAGCCGCTGCCCGAGGGGGACGGAACGGCGACCTGGCTGTGCACGCGGGCCGAGACCTGGCAGGGCGCGGCGGACCGGGTACAGGCGCAGTTCCTGGCCCCGGGCGCCCCGCTCGCCGCGCAGGCCGCCCGGTCGGAGGGCTCGCCGGCGTGCGGTCCGCGGGAGCCCCGGGTGCTGGCGGGCGTGCTGTGGAAGTCCCGCGCGGGCCAGTGGTACGTACTGGCGGCGGGCAGCGCGCAGTTCGCTTCGCTGTCGGTGTCGGGCGGCGGGGTGAACGGGTCCGCGCACGGCAACCGGCTGGCGGTGAAGGCTCCGGCGGGCGCACAGGTCGACCTGTCGGGCAAGCTGACGGACGGGTCGAAGGCGGGGGCACTGCGCTAGCCGGAGGGCGGCGCGAAGAGGTCCCTCCGCCCGGCGGCCGCCGGGCGGAGGGACCTGTGACGAACGGTTGCGACGAACGGCTGCGACGGACGGCTCGAGGTCAGGACGGGGAGTTCAGCACCAGCTCTCCGGTCTCGTTGACGCCGTCCGCGAGGCTCGCGACGTCGGAGAGGATCTGCGCGGACTCGCCGACGCCCCAGGTGGTGAGGTCCGCGGGCTCCTGGACGGCGCTGAGGTCGAGGCTCTCCAGCGCCGCGTCGACCGCACCCGCACCCGCGTCCTGACCCGCGTCGGCGGAGGCCACGGGGGCCATGGTGCCGAGGGTGGCAGCGGTCGCGAAGCCGGTCAGCAGCATATTCTTGATCTTCATGCCGTGACCAACGAAGCTCCGGGGCCTACGTCACTCTCGCGTCAACTCCCCGGGCCCCGCCCGCAGGAAGTGGGTGCAGAGGGGTTTTCCTCTCCCTTACCCATCAGTACATTGACGCCATGTCTAATACGCCGCCCGCGCCCGCCCCCGTGGCGTCGGAACACATAGACCTGAACCCCCGGAACGTGGCGTTCCGATGGGATGACACCCCGCTCCACTGGCTGCCCGACGACCCCTTCGCCGGGCACATGATCAACGTGCTGCACCTGCTGCTGCCCGCCGGCGAGCGGTGGTTCGTGCACGTCTACAAGCAGGTGCTCCCGTACATCACGGACGAGCAGCTGCGCGCGGACGTCGTCGGCTTCATCGGCCAGGAGGCCATGCACGCCGCCGCGCACGACGACGTGCTCCCCCACCTGAAGCGGCTGGACCTGGACCCGACCCCGTACACGGCGCAGGTGGACTGGCTGTTCGAGAAGCTGCTGGGCGACCGGACGCTGCCGCCGGGCAAGGCGCGGCACTGGTGGCTGATGGAGCGGGTCGCGATGATCGCGGCGATCGAGCACTACACGGCGTTCCTCGGCGACTGGGTGCTCAACGCGGACGAGCTGGACCGGCGGGGCGCCGACCCGATGATGCTCGACCTGCTGCGCTGGCACGGGGCGGAGGAGGTCGAGCACCGCTCGGTGGCCTTCGACCTCTTCATGCACGTCGACGGCAACTACCGCCGCCGCGCCCGCACCTGGGCCACCGCCTTCTCGGCCCTGGTCTTCCTGTGGCAGCGCGGGGTGCGCTTCTTCATGGAGAACGACCCCCACCTGGTGGACGGCAAGGCCTCCTTCGGGCAGTTCTTCCGGGCCGGGCAGCAGGGCGTGCTGCCCTCCACGGGCGCGATGCTGAAGTCCATCCCGAAGTACCTCTCCCGTACGTACCACCCCTCGCAGGAGGGCTCGACGGCCCAGGCGGTGGCCTACCTCGCCTCCTCCCCCGGAGCCAACGGCGGCCACGGCGGGGTGAAGCCATGAGACGCGCCGCCCTCACCGCCGCCGCGGTCGCGGGAGCCGCCTGGGCTGCGAAGCGGGCGCTGAACCGCCGGATCGGGAAGTCCCCGCTCTGGCCGCTGCCCGCCCTGGAGACCCCGGTCTCCGGGTACTCCCCGCGCCGGACGCTGCGCGCGCTGATCACCTCCCGTACGGAGCCGGCCGCGGGCGTGCTGCGGCTCGTCCTGGAATCGCCCGAGCTGCCGGCCTGGGCCCCGGGCGCGCACGTGGACATCACCCTGCCCTCGGGGCTGGTCCGCCAGTACTCCCTGTGCGGGGACCCCGCGGACACCGGCCGCTACACGATCGCTATCCGGCTGATCGAGGACGGCCGGGGCGGCTCCCGCGAGGCCCACGCCCGGCTGGTGGAGGGCGCCGAGCTGGAACTGCGGCCGCCGCGCAACCGGTTCGAGCTGGTCCCGGCACCCTCGTACGCGTTCGTCGCGGGCGGCATCGGAATCACCCCGCTCCTCCCGATGCTCCGGGCGGCCACCGCGGCGGGCGCGGACTGGACCCTGCTCTACGGGGGCCGTTCGCGCGCCTCGATGCCGTTCCTGGCCGAACTGGCGGCGTACGGGGACCGGGTCACGCTGGCCCCCGAGGACGAGACGGGCCTGCCCGACCTGGGGTTCCTCGCCGGCACCCGGCCCGGCACGCTGGTCTACTGCTGCGGCCCCGAACCCCTGATGGCGGCCGTCACCGCGGCGGCCCCGGACCCGGCGGCGGTCCACCTGGAGCGCTTCGCCCCGGCCGCGGCGTCCGGCCCGGCACGGCCCTTCACGGTCGAACTGCGCCGCTCGGGGCGCGAGATCGAGGTCGGCGCCGACGAGTCCGCCCTTGCCGCGGTCCGCCGGGAGCTGCCCGCCACCCCCTACTCCTGCGAGCAGGGCTTCTGCGGCACCTGCCAACACCGGGTGCTGGCGGGCGAGGTGGACCATCGCGACGACCTCCTCACGGACGGCGAGCGCGCGGACTCGATGCTGCTGTGCGTCTCGCGCGCGAAGGAGGACCGCCTCGTCCTGGACCTCTGACCTGTCCGAAGTAGGCTGTCGGCATGACAACCGGCGTACGGCGCAGGATGGGTGTCGAGGAACGGCGGCAGCAGCTGATCGGGGTTGCCCTGGAGCTGTTCAGCCACCGCTCGCCCGACGACGTGTCCATAGACGAGATCGCGGCGGCCGCGGGGATATCCCGGCCGCTGGTCTACCACTACTTCCCCGGCAAGCTGAGCCTGTACGAGGCCGCGCTGCGCCGGGCGGCCGACGAGCTGGCGGCGCGGTTCGAGGAGCCCCAGGAGGGGCCGCTCGGCGCCCGCCTGCTGCGCGTGATGGGGCGGTTCTTCGCCTTCGTCGACGAGCACGGGCCGGGCTTCTCGGCGCTGATGCGGGGCGGTCCGGCGGCCGGGAGCAGCCGCACCAACGCCATGATCGACGAGGTCCGGCAGGCGGCGTACGAGCAGATCCTCAGCCACCTGGGCATCGGCGTCGAGAACCCGCCGGCCCGCCTCGAGCTCGTGGTGCGGTCCTGGGTGTCGCTCGCCGAGTCCACCGCGCTGATCTGGCTGGACGGGCGCCGGATCCCGCGCGCCGAGCTGGAGTTGCAGCTGGTCCACGACTTCGCCGCACTGGCGGCGGTGAGCGCCGCGTACGACGCGGAGATGGCGGGGATCCTCGTACGGATCCTGGTGGACGAACCGGCCGACGGGCCCTTCGGGGAGCTGGTCG
Source organism: Streptomyces sp. NPDC091371 (assembly GCF_040684275.1). Lineage (NCBI taxonomy): Bacteria > Bacillati > Actinomycetota > Actinomycetes > Kitasatosporales > Streptomycetaceae > Streptomyces > Streptomyces sp. NPDC091371. The sequence continues at coordinate 134,617 of NZ_JBFBFP010000005.1, read as the reverse complement.
GGCGGCTGGCCGCGCTCGTTCCGGTCGGGGTGCCGGGCCCACGATGATCATGCGTATGGTCATAATGCCCGCGTGATCATTGATGACGGGATCTTGTTCCGGCAGGCCGGGGAGAAGGACGCCGACACCCTGGTGGCGCTGTACGACCGGGCTGCCGCGTGGATGCGGGACAACGGGATCGACCAGTGGAAGCCTGGTGACAAGGACGCCGACCACTTCCGCGCGCGGATGCGCGACGGGGAGGTGTGGCTCGCCGGGGACGCCGACGGGCGGGTGATCGGCGCGTACGAGCTGTGGTGGTCCGACGAGGAGGCCTGGGGCGTCCAGCCGCCCGTGGCGGGCTACGTCCACCGGCTGATGGTGGAACGCGAGGCCGCGCCCGCCGGTTCCGGGCGCCGCATGCTCGAACACGCCGAGCGGCGGATCGCGGGGACCGGGCGGGAGCGGGCGCGGCTGGACTGCGTCTCCACCAACCCCCGGCTGCTCGCGTACTACCAGGGCGCGGGCTACCGGGTGGTCGGGGAGTTCCCCAACAAGGAGGGGAAGGACGGCAGGGTCTACGGGGTGATCCTGCTGGAGAAGCGGCTCGACCGGCTCACCGTCGTGTGAAGACCGAGACCGTGCGGGCGGGGACGGTGAACTCTCCCGTCTTCGTGTCGTACGCGGACTGCTTGACCGTGGCGTCGGAGCCGGCCGCCTGCACCGGGTGCAGGGCGTAGGCGGTGCCCGCGAGGGCGGGGACGCGCTGGGGCTGGGCGGTGGGGGTCGCGTTGAAGACCACCACCAGGTCCCCGAGGGCCATGGTGATCACTCCCGGGGTCTCGTCCGTGCCGGAGAGCGGGAAGGCGAGCCGGCTCTGGACGGCCTCCGCTGTGGTGAGGGCGAAGGCGGGTTCCGTCGTACGGATCCTCAGCAGGTCCCGGTAGGCCGCCGAGGTGGCGGTGATCTCCGGGCAGCCGGGGGCCGGTCCGCTCAGCAGCGGCTTGGCGTACACCCACTTCGAGGCGTTGTCGGCGGCCGGGGGCAGGCCCCGGCCGAAGCCGTTGCCGTCGCGGCAGTCCCAGTGCAGGGCGTTGAACCAGTCGCCGCTGTCGTAGGAGTTGCGGTCCAGGGACTTGGAGCGCAGCAGGTCCGTGCCCGCCTGGGAGAGGGCCGGGCCCTGGGAGAGGGCGGCCGTCGCCATGGCCAGGACCTGCATGCGGGCCCGGTCGGCGGCGGACGTGCCGGCGGGCAGCTTGTAGGCGAGGGCGTCGTACAGCGACTCGTTGTCGTGGGCGTCGGCGTAGGCGAGGGCGTCGCCGGGGGCGGCCGCGTAGCCGGCCGGGGCCCCGTTGTAGTCCACCTCGGAGCCCTTGACGCGGCGGCCGGCGGTGTCGGTGAAGGCGTACGAGGCGAGGTTGCCGGACAGCCCGACCTTGATCAGGTCCTGGGCGTGCAGGAGGCGGGCCTTCTGCTCGGCCGGGGTGCCGTTGGCGGGGGACGCGTTCGGGGCCGTGAACAGGCCCGAGGCGAAGCCCTGTACGCGCGGGTCCTCGTCGAAGGGGCCGCCGCCGCGGACGGCGTCGCGGGCCCGGTCGGAGAAGGTGGCGATGCCGGTGCCGGCCATGTTCTTCTGCGTGGCCTGCACGAAGCGGGCGTCGTCGGCGATCTCGCCGAAGTTCCAGCCCTCCCCGTAGAGGACGATCTTCTTGCCGTCGACCCCGTCCTTGGCGGGGGTGAGCTCGTCGAGGGCCTTGCGGACGGCCAGGATGTTGGCCTTCGGGTGGTGGCCCATCAGGTCGAAGCGGAATCCGTCGACCTTGTACTCCTTCGCCCAAGTGACGACGGAGTCCACGACGAGGCGGCCCATCATGGCGTTCTCGGGGGCGGTGTTGGCGCAGCAGGTGGAGTTGGCGACGGAGCCGTCGGCCAGCAGGCGCTGGTAGTAGCCGGGGACGACGCGGTCGAGCACGGACTTGTCCGACTGGCCGGCGGCGACGGTGTGGTTGTAGACCACGTCCATGACGGTGCGCAGCCCGGCCCCGTTGAGGGACTGGACCATCCTGCGGAACTCGACCGTGCGGGCGGTGCCGTTCGGGTCGCTCGCGTAGCTGCCCTCGGGGACGGTGTAGTGCAGCGGGTCGTAGCCCCAGTTGTAGGCGTCCTTCGCGGCCGCGGCGGCCACGCAGGCCTGCTGCTGGTCGGAGTCGGGCGCGTACACCTTGAGGTCGCAGGCCGGTTCGGTGCGGTCGGCGGCCTTCTCGGGGATGGTGCCGATGTCGAAGGCCGGGAGGAGGTGGACGTAGGAGGTGCCGGCGGCGGCCAGGTCGCGCAGGTGCCGCATGCCCGCCGAGCCGGTGTCGGTGAAGGCGAGGTACTGGCCGGGGTGGGTGCTGGTGCGGTCGGCGACGGAGAAGTCGCGGACGTGCAGCTCCTGGATCTGCGCGGAGGTGAAGGGGACGGGCGCGGGCTTGCGCAGCTCCTTCCAGCCGGGCGGGGCCAGCTTCGGGTCGGCCAGGTCGACGACCAGGCTGTGGGTGGAATCCGCGGTGAGGGCGGTGGAGTACGGGTCGGTGACCAGGTTGCGGACCAGCTGCCCGGTGCTGGGGGCCCACACGGTGACGGCGTAGCGGTAGCGCTTGCCGGTCCAGTCGCGGTCACCGCGCGCCGACCAGACGCCGGTGGCGTCGTCGCGGCGCATCGGGAGGGTCCGGCCGTCGATCTCCAGTGAGACCTGCTGGGCGGTCGGGGCCCATACGGAGAGCGTGGGCCGGCCGTCCTTGAAGACCGGGCCGAGCTGCGCGTTCGTCGCGTACAGGTCGTCCAGGACACCGGCCGACTGCACGCCCGTGGCGGCGAGGAAGGCCCCGTTCGCGGCGCGGGCGCTCGCGACGAGCTGCCCGCGCAGGGCGTCGCGTACGCGGTCCCGGTCGCGGGGGTCGACGGTGAACGCGGCGTACGAGGCCAGGTGCGGGAACTTCTGCTTCTGCGCGGCGGTGAGCTCGGACCGGGCCCCGAGCCGCAGCCACTGGGCCGGGCCGGTCAGGGTGCCGTTCGCGGCCTTGACGGCGCCCTCGCGGGAGGCGAGGAGCTGCACGGAGGCGGCGGAGGCGGGGGCGTTCCAGGCGAGGGTGTCGCGGTCGATCCAGACGGCCTGGGCCTTGGTGAGGTCCAGGGCGGCGGAGGAGCCGGCGGGCTGCGGGAGGAGGTACTTCTCCTTGCCGCCGAGCATCCAGACCTCGTGGCCGGTGGCCTTGAGGTCCAGGGACTGGTCGGAGGGGAGGTCCTTCTCGTCGCCCTTGTGGAGGATGTAGCTCAGGGAGGTCGCACCGGCCCCGAGCGGAACCTCGTACACCGCGCCGAAGGAATCGGTGCGGACGGGCATCAGCGGCTTCGACCAGTCGGTCGGGTTCGCGGCGCCCGTCCAGACGTGCAGCCCCCAGCCGTCGTAGGCCCCGTCGGGGCGCTGGTAGTGCAGGACGGCCTTGGCCGTGTCCTGCGGCGGGTAGGCGGGCCGGTCGGTGCGGGCGGGTTCCTTGCCCTGTTCGAGCCAGATCTCGCCGGTCTTGGTCACGTCGATGGTGCGGTCGGCGGAGACGTCCTTGCTGCCGTCCTTGTCGATGACGAGGTAGCCGACGGAGGAGGCTCCGGGCTTGAGTTTGACGTAGGCGAAGGCTCCGTAGGCGTCGCGGCCGGTGAAGTCGTGGCCGGCGGGCCAGGGGGTCTGCTCGCCGTCGGCGATGTCGCCCCAGGCGTAGAGCCGCCAGTTCGTGTAGTCGCCGTCGGGGCGGTTGTAGTGGACGACGGCGTAGTCGCGCTGGGTCGCGGTGGGGACCTCGGCGGGCGGGGCCTGTCCGGCAGCGGACTGGGCGAGCGCGCTCGCGGTGCGGCCGGCGGAATCGACGGCGACGGCCTTGTAGCGCAGGGGCGTGCCGGCGGGCGCGGTGATGTGCTGGGTGACCTTGTAGGGGGCGTGGTCGGCGGATCCTAGGACCTGCCACTTGCCGTTGCCGCTCTGCGCGGCGAAGACGACCCGGTTGAGCCCGCCGCCGGTCACCTCGGCGGTGAGCTCGACGGTTCCGGTGGCGCCGGGAGCCGGGGCCTTGAGGGTCAGGGCGGGCTTGGCCGTGGGGGGCGCGAGCGGCTTGTCCGCGCGCAGCACGAGGGAACCGAGCGCCGGCACGGTCACACGGATGCTGCCGTCGACGACGGGCACGGAGCCCGTTCCTCCGTACAGGGCACGGAATCCTGTACCGGGCGCGCTGTCGACGGGCACGTCAACGGTCACCGGCGCGTGACCGTTGTTCACCGCGACCGCGTACTCCGTCCGGGCGCGGGCGTCGGTGCGCGTGAACGCGTAGACGGAGTCCCGGGCGACGCGCTCGGTCTGGACACCGTCCCGGAGCGCCGGGTGCGCCTTGGTCAACTGCGACAGAGCCGCCACCTGGCGGTACAGCGGGTGCCCCGGATCGTACGCATCGCTCGCGTGCGTCCGCTCGGTGCCGAGCTGATCGTCATCGAGGTAGTCGGCGACCCGGGTCCCGAACAGCGGCTGCCGGGCGTCCTTGTCCCCGCCGGCGCCCGTGAAGCCCTGCTCGTCACCGGAGTAGATCACCGGGTTGCCCCGGGAGAGGAACATCAGCTCGTTGGCGAGCCGGTACCGGTCGAGCAGCTCCTGCTCCCCCGCCCCCGGCCGGTCCTGCTTCAGGAAGGTCCCGAAGCGGCCCATGTCGTGGTTGCCGAGGAAGGTCACCTGCTCGTAGGCGTTGGCCTTGTCCGTCGTGTAGCGGTAGTCGTCCCCGAGCACGGCGGCCAGCCGCGAGGCGCCCGCGCCCTGGGAGGCGTACGCGCGAACGGCGTCCTGCAGCGGGAAGTCGAGGGTGGCGTCGAGCCGCCCGCGCGTCACGTACGGGGAGGTGACGGCCGTGTCGGCGGAGTACACCTCGCCGAACATGAAGAAGTCGTCACGGCCGCGCTTGGCCGCGTACGTGTCGAGCGCGGTGGCCCACTGGCTCCAGAACTCCGTGTTGACGTGCTTGACGGTATCGATCCGGAACCCGTCGATGTCGAATTCCTCGACCCACTTCTCGTAGATCTTCTCCATCCCGCTGACGACCTCGGGGCGCTCGGTCCACAGGTCGTCGAGGCCGAAGAAGTCGCCCTGCTCGGAGGACTCGCCGGCGAAGGTGGAGTCGCCCCGGTTGTGGTACATCGTCGGGTCGTTGAGCCAGGCCGGCGACTTGAGGTTCTTCTTCGCCTCCGGCACGAACGGGGTTCGGGGGAAGGAGTCCCCGTCCACCTTCGGGAACTTCGCGGCCCCCTTCGCCTGGCCGCCCGCCGCGTAGTCCTTGTCGTCGAAGGGCACGCCGTCCTTCGTCAGGTACGGGAACGCCCCCTTGGACAGGTACGAGTAGGAACCCTCCCGGTAGTCGACGACGTCGGCGGTGTGATTCGTGATCACGTCGAAGAAGACCTTCATCCCCTTCCCGTGCGCCTTCTCGATCAGCCGCTCCAGATCCGCGTTGGTCCCGAAGTGCGGGTCGACCTGGGTGAAGTCGGTGATCCAGTAGCCGTGGTAGCCGGCGGAGACGTCATCCCCCTTCCCCTGCACCGGCTGGTTCTTGAAGATCGGCGCCATCCAGATGGCGGTCGTCCCCAGCCCCTTGATGTAGTCGAGCCGGTCCGTGAGCCCCTTGAGGTCGCCGCCCTGGTAGAAGCCCTTGTCCGTCGGGTCCAGGCCGGTCTCCAGCCGGCTGCCGGTCAGCCCGCCCCGGTCGTTGCGCGGGTCGCCGTTCGCGAACCGGTCCGGGAGGACGAAGTAGAACTGCTCCCGGGTGAGATCGTGGCGGGCCGGCTCGGCCGCGAGCTTCGCGTCCGAGGGCGGGGCGGGGGCCGTCGCGGCGGCGGCCGGGAGCGCGGGCAGGAGGGTCACGGCCAGGGCGGCGGCGACGGCTCCTGCGGCAGGGCGTATCAAGGCGAATCTCCTTGTGTACGTATTCGCTACGTATTCGCTACGTATTCGCATGGATGAGGGCCGCCCGGCGGTGGCGGGGAAGGTGGTGCCGGGCGGCCCTGGTCTGTGGGGCGGGTGGTTCAGCTGCGCCAGGTGTCGTTCAGCGTGACCTTGCCGCTCGCGGGGACGGTGGCCGTACGGTTGGCGCCGCTCTCCCAGGTGACGTTGCCGGAGGCGTCCTTGCGGATGTACTTGTACGCGAAGGACGTGCCGGCCGGGAGCGTGACGTCGAGCTTCCACACGGGGTAGGCGGCGGGGTCGAGCTTCAGCGCGCTGCCGGTGTTCCAGGCACCGAGCTCCGCCCGGTCACCGACGACGTGGATGTTCTGTCCCAGCACGGTGGTGGCGTTCACGGCGAAGGACGCCCCGGCCGCGACCGGCGCGGGAGCGCCTGCGCACGTACGGGCGTTCACGTGCAGCGCGACGGCGCTCCCGGCGCCCAGCGTGGCGGTGAACCGGCCGCCGGAGTCCACGGTCACCGCGCGCCCGCTCTGCACGTCGCAGTAGTCGCCGCCCGGGAGCGAGGTCTGGAAGGTACGGGTCAGCGCGCCCGCCTCGTGGTTGATCGCCACGTACGCCTTGGAGCCGCGCCCGAAGGCGATCTGGTCGCCGCCGTTGTCCCACCAGTCGGTGACGCCCTGCCCGCGAGCCGCATTCCGCAGGCCCACCATGGAGGCGATCTCCCGCCAGGCGTGCTGGCACTTCCACCCGTCGGCATAACAGGCGCCCACGGCACCCCCGTTGGGCGGGCCGGCGTCCTTGTCGCTCCACTCGTAGCCGGAGTGCACATCGGGCGACCCGTAGGGCCAGGCCAGCATGAACACGCTGGCGAGGGTGTAATCCGACCCGTTCTTGTAGTTGAGTGTGTCGCCGCCGCGCTCGGTGTCGTGGTTGTCGACGAAGACGGCGGACTGCCCGCTCGCCATGTACCCCCACGCCTCCCCGAAGTTCTTCAAGTAGGCGAGGTTCTCGTTCTGGAAGACCCGCTTCAGGTCCCGCGCGTACCGGAACTCCTGCACGTCACCGCTGCCGAGGTACTCGGCGGGCGACACGGCCTCCCCGGCCCCGTATATCGCCTCCTGTTTCCAGTACACAGCGGGATTCGTCAGCCGGGACTTGATGTTGGCGAGGTCGGCGGCGGGCATGTGCTTGGCGGCGTCGATCCGGAACCCGTCGACCCCAAGGGACAGCAGGTCGTTCAGATACCCGGCGATCCGCCCCCGCACGTACTCCTCACCGGTGTCGAGGTCGGCCAGCTGCACGAGCTCGCAGTTCTGGACGTTGGCCTTGTCCTGGTAGTTGGAGATCGTCGCCCGGCAGTCGTCCATGTCAGAACCGGAGTAGACGCCCGGGTAGTTGTACTTCGTGTACGAAGACCCACCCGTCCCGGTGCCGTCCCCGGCGGCCATGTGGTTGATCACCGAGTCGGCGACCACCTTCACACCTGCGGCGTGGCACGCATCAACCATGCCCTTGAAGGCAGCCCGGTCACCGAGCCGCCCGGCGATCTTGTAGCTGACGGGCTGGTACGAGGTCCACCACTGCCCGCCCTGGATGTGCTCCTGCGGCGGCGACACCTGCACGTACCCGTACCCGGCGGGCCCGAGGGAATCGGTACAGGCCTTGGCAACGGAGTCGAACCGCCACTCGAAGAGGACGGCGGTGACGTCCTTCTCACCGGGCGGCGTGGCCTGCGCGGGGCCGACGGGCGCGACAAGTACGGCTGCCGCAACGGCCAGCGCCGCGAGGGCAGCGGCTCTACGGGTGCGGGGCATGTGGGGCCTCCTGGCGGAGAGGGGGGATTGTGGCGACCGTATGGGCCCGCCAACACCGCTGCAATACCTTGCGCAAGAAATTGCAGAATTGTTTCTTCCACGTGTCCTGGCGGGGTGCGTACAGGGCGGCCGCATGGAAGCAGCCGGGTAGGGTCCGGCAGGGCAACCAGACCGCCCGCCCTCGGCGCATGGGCCGGGCAGGCCGGGAGCCGTTCCGATGGAGGACGGCTCGGACGCCGACCTGGATCGCCGGGGATGCCCAACCCCGCTGCGGCAGGGGGGCAGGCCACGCCAAGCCGCTCCCATCTCGGTTACAGGACCAGGCAGTCGGCCAAGCACCGCCAGAACTCCGCCAAAAGCCCATCGAGGCAGGACGGGCGCGTCGGATCGCTACGCGGCAGCGGCGGCTCTTTTTGCAGCTGACAGCTCGGTTGATGCTTAATGGTCCCTCAAAATAATCAGAAATGACTGGAGTTCACAGTGAAGAGCGTGGTGCGGGGGACAGCGTGTGCGATCGCATTGGTGGTGGCACTGACCGGCTGTGGAAGTAATGGGGACAGCACCGACGGAAAGGGCAAAGCCTCCAAGCCGTTGTCCTTGGAGCAGATCCGGGCGGCGCTCCCCACCGACACCAGCCTGAGCAACGGCTTCGTCGGAGACGACGCGGTAGCGATCGACGGGGAACCAGCCCGTGGGCACTGCGCCGAGACCACTGGAGCCACGTGCGACGGGCTGGTGGCCGCAGGCGCGAAGGAACTCGCGACAAGGAATAGGAACCTCCACAGCAAGGTCGAATTCACCCTCTTCTCATTCGATTCCCCGAAGACCGCGACCGCGGTGATGAAGAGCCTGGCGGCGAAGCAACGCAAGGACATAGAGCCCGCTCCGGCACCGGTGAAGGTGGAGGCCGGAGCGGACGAAACCGACGCGTTCGGGAACGACGATGTGACAGCTGTGACCATGCGCGTTGGCAGCGTCCTCGTGTACGTCTGGGCAGTGGATGCCACGATCGAGGAAGCGAACGTCGCGGCCAAGCACCAGGTGGACCGTCTCAAGGCCGCCGTCTGACCCACGGCCCTGGTGAGCGACGGACCGGTCCTCGGGTTCGACACCAGACGGGCCGCGGACGCCGGGACATGAGAACCGCGGGTCTGGTGCAAGGTGGCCGACCGCCCGGCACGAAAGCGGAAACAGCGGCCCGGGCACGGGTCCGGCCCCCCACCGGGGGGCCGGACATCCCTGACCGTCCCGCCCGTCTTCTTTCCACCCGGGCCGCTCTTTTGGGGGTTTCCCGACCGTCCCATCGTCCTTCCGCGTCGGGCCAGTCCGAGATTCCAAGGACGGGCCCATCAGGGACGTCCGACCCCGTTCCCGAGGAGGCCCGCCCCGGCCCGGGCCCTCCACCTCTGACCACGACGAACACCGACGAGAAGCCCCTACGGGACTGACGGGCGCCGGCCGGGGCCTTTCAAGGGCGGACGGGCCCACGATCCGCACCTCACCAACGTCGCGCTGGGAGACTGACGCCCGTGGAGCCCCAGATCATCGTGAGTCTGGCGTCTACAGGAGTCGCAGGGCTGGCGGTCGCCGCGAGCCTGGTGACGACGCTGCTCTCCCTGCGCGCGCAGCGGGAGAACACCCGCGACACGCTCGACGCACAAGAGCGCCTGTCCGCCGCGCAAGAACGCGCGCTTCACGAACGCTCACACGCGCAGGACCTGCGCGACAAGCGCGCCGAGCCGTATCTCGCCCCGGGTCGCCATGGAGCAGCTGGCCCGCACGAGCGGAGGCCCGTACCCGGCTGATGGTCGACGCCATACAGCTCATCGCGCAGGTCCGGGCCGAATTGCAGGAGAGGACGAGTCGCGGATACTTCATCATCTGGCGGTTGTCCTGACAGACCGGGCGCAGCTCGTTGGCGTCTGGAGTGGAAGTCGGCAAGGCTGGGGCGCATGGTTTCGGTATTGCAGAACGTGGCGATCGACTGTGCGGATGCCTACGAGCTGGCCCGCTTCTGGAGCGGTGTGACGGGCCGTCCGATGGATCCGGATGTCAGACCGGGTGACCGGGAGACTCAGGTGCTGCTGGCGGAGGGCCCGGCGCTGTACTTCAACGAAGTGCCCGAGGCCAAGACGGTCAAGAATCGGATCCATCTGTGCTTGCGCCCCGAGACCTCGCGCGATCAGGAGGTGGACCGGCTGCTGGGCCTCGGCGCCACCTTCGTCGCTGATCACCGGAATCCTGACGGATCGGGCTGGGCAGTGCTCGCCGATCCCGAAGGCAACGAATTCTGCGTTCTGCGCAGTGAGTCCGACCGAGCCGCCATGACTCCCTGACGCTGACGCACCGTCGACTGCGCGGCCTCGCGGTGGTCGGACCGGCTGAGCTGAGCCCAGCCCCAAACAGCCGTCGGTCGCCGTCATCGAGGAGCACGTAGCGATCTGACGCGCCGACCGGCCCTGAGGTCCTTGTGGTCGAGGTCTGTTGGTGGCTGGCCGCCTGCCCGCTCCGGGAACCGGCTTCGGAGGGCCCGAGGCGGGGCGCCCCCTCGCTCACGGGGCCGGACATCCCCGACTCACCCGTCTCTCGTCTTTGTCCCCCGGCCCGTTCTTTTGGGGGTTTCCCGGCAGTCCTTTGTCTTTCCGGGGCGGGACGGCCTGTCAAGGGTGGCCGAAGGCCATCGCGCAGCGACGCGACGAAGGAGCGCCCTTGACAGGCCGTCCCGACACGGAAGGACTATGGGACTGACGGGAAACCCCCAAGCCCTCTCTGATTCCGGCCGACTCGGACCCCGCCAACCGCGAAGCCGCCGCCCGCAGCCGGCGGCGGGTGGGCAAACACCGCCCCGCCGCCACCCCCCGAGGGGGCAGAAGTCCCGCTCGCGCGTGGACCCGTACGCCCCCGCCCCCTACGGCGCCTGCCCCGTCGACCCCCGTACGACCAGCTCCGGCTGGAAGACGTACTCCGTGCGCTGCACCGGGGTGCCCGAGACCGCCTCCAGGAGGGCGCCCACCGCCGCCGTCGCCATCGCGCGGACCGGCTGGCGGACCGTCGTCAGCGGCGGGTCCGTGAAGGCGATCAGCGGGGAGTCGTCGAAGCCGACCACCGATAGGTCCTCCGGCACCCGCAGCCCCCGTTCGCGGGCCGCGCGGATGACGCCCAGGGCCATCGGGTCGCTGCCGCAGACGATGCCCGTGCAGCCCCGCTCCAGCAGGGCCATGCCCGCCGCGTGCCCGCCCTCCACGGTGAAGAGGGTGCGCTGGACCAGCCCCTCCGCCGCGGCCCCCGGGACGGCCGCCACGAAGCCCGCCTCCTTCCGCGCCGACGGCACGTACCGCGTGGGCCCTATCGCGAGGCCGATGCGCCGGTGCCCCAGGTCTTCCAGGTGCCGTACGGCCATCTCGGCCGCGGCCCGGTCGTCCGGGGAGATGAAGGGGGCGTTGACGGCCTCGTTGAAGCCGTTGATCAGCACGAACGGCACCCCGCGGGCGGCCAGCCGCTGATATCTCGACGGATCGGCCGACGAGTCCGCGTGCAGGCCCGACAGGAACACGATGCCCGTGACCCCGCGCTCCTCCAGCTGCTCGACCAGCTCGTCCTCGGTCGCCCCTCCCGGGGTCTGCGTACACAGCACCGGCGTGTACCCGTGCCCGGCCAGCGCCTGCTCGATGACCTGCGCGAACGCCGGGAAGATGGGGTTCGTCAGCTCCGGGATCAGCAGCCCGACCAGCCCGTTGCTGCGCCGCTTGAGCCGTACGGGCCGCTCGTAGCCCAGCAGGTCGAGCGCGGCCAGCACCTTGTGCCGGGTGCCGGCCGCGACGCCCGGCTTGCCGTTGAGCACGCGGCTGACGGTCGCCTCGCTGACCTGGGCCTGCGAGGCGATGTCCGTCAGCCGTAGCGGGGAGCCCGACGGGGAGGTCACACCTGCCACCACACCGTACTGTCGGCGGGCAGCACTCCCGGCTCCACCACATCCGTGCTCGACAGCAGGACCCTGCCGCCCGACACCGCCATCCGCACGTCCGCCCCCGTCGTGTTGGCCGTGCACACGAAGTCCCCGCGGCGGAAGGCCAGTACGCCCTCCGGGACCTCCGGGCCCGACAGCCACTCCACGCCCTCGCCCGCGCCCAGCTCCGGGCGCTCGCGCCGCAGTCGCAGGGCGGCCCGGTACAGCTCCAGGGTGGACGCCGGGTCGCCGGTCTGGGCGGCCACGCTCAGCCCGGCCCACTCGGCCGGCTGCGGCAGCCAGCTGCCGCCGGCGCCGAAGCCGTACGGGGCCTCGTCCCCCGACCACGGCAGCGGTACGCGGCAGCCGTCGCGCAGCCCGTCCTGGCCGTTGGCCTTGAAGAAGGAGGGGTCCTGGCGCACCTCGTCCGGGAGGTCCGTCACCTCCGGCAGGCCGAGCTCCTCGCCCTGGTAGACGTACGCCGATCCGGGCAGCGCCAGCATCAGCAGCGCGGCGGCCCGCGCCCGGTCCAGGCTGCCGAAGCGGGTGCGGTGGCGGACGACGTCGTGGTTGGACAGCACCCAGGTGGTCGGGGCGCCGACCGGGCGCATCGCGTCGAGGGACTCGTCGATGGTGGCGCGCAGCGCCTCGGCGTCCCAGCCGGTGTTCAGGTAGTGGAAGTTGAAGGCCTGGTGCAGCTCGTCGGGGCGCAGGTACATGGCGGTGCGCTGCGCGCTGGGCGTCCAGGCCTCGGCGACGCCGATGCGGTCGCCCGCGTACTCGTCGAGGACGCGGCGCCAGGAGCGGTAGATCTCGTGGACGCCGTCCTGGTCGAAGAAGGGCAGCACCTGGTTGCCGAGGAGCTTGAGCTGCTCGCCGCGGCCCAGATCCGGCAACCCGGGGGCCTTGACGAGACCGTGGGCGACGTCGATGCGGAAGCCGTCGACCCCCAGGTCGAGCCAGAAGCGCAGCACGGACCGGAACTCGTCCTGGACGGCGGGGTGTTCCCAGTTGAAGTCGGGCTGTTCGGGGGCGAAGAGGTGCAGGTACCACTCACCATCCGCCACCCGCGTCCACGCTGGCCCGCCGAAGATCGACTCCCAGTCGTTCGGGGGTTCACTTCCGTCCGCCCCCCGCCCCGGACGGAAGTGGAAGCGCTCGCGCAGCGGCGTCCCCGGCCCTTCCCGCAGCGCCTGCTTGAACCATTCGTGCTGGTCGGAGCAGTGGTTCGGCACCAGGTCCACGATGATGCGCAGGCCGAGCCCGTGCGCCTCGCGGATCACGGCGTCGGCGTCGTGCAGGGTGCCGAACATGGGGTCGATGGCCCGGTAGTCGGCGACGTCGTAGCCCGCGTCGGCCTGCGGGGAGGCGTAGAAGGGGCTGAGCCAGACGGCGTCGACGCCCAGTTCCTTGAGGTAGGGCAGTCGGCTGCGGATGCCTTCGAGGTCCCCCATGCCGTCTCCGTTGGAGTCGGCGAAGCTGCGCGGATAGACCTGGTAGATCACCGCTTCTCTCCACCAGCCGGGCTGGGTGCCGGTGGAGGTGGGGAGTGCGTCGGCGAGGTGCTGGGTCATGGTGTCCTTGAAGAGATCGGGCCCGAACGACGGAACAGACTGGGTGGTCAGCCCTTGGTGGCGCCTGCCGTCATCCCGGCGACGAGGTGACGCTGGGCGAAGACGAAGAAGATCGCTGCGGGGATCGCGATGAGTACGGAAGCCGCGCTCATGGCGCCCCAGTTGGAGGTGTACTGCGTGACGAAGGTCTGGAGTCCGCCGGCCAGGGTGAGGTTCTCGTCGCCGACCATGAAGGCGGAGGCGTACGCGACTTCGCCCCAGGCGGTGACGAAGGCGTAGAAGCCGGTGACGGCGAGGCCGGGCTTGGCGAGCGGCAGGATGAGCCGCCAGAAGGTGCCGAAGGGGTTGAGCCCGTCGACGCGGCCGGATTCGTCGATCTCCACCGGGATGGTGTCGAAGAAGCCCTTCATCATCCAGGCGCAGAACGGCACGGCGATGGTGAGGTACGTGATGATCAGGCCGACGGGCTGGTTGAGCAGCCCGAGGTCGCCCATCAGGTTGTAGAGCGGGACGATGAGGATCGCCATCGGGAACATCTGCGTGATGAGCAGGGTCCACATCAGGGGCTTCATGCCGGGGAACTTGAACCGGCTGACCGCGTATCCCGTGGTGGCGGCGATGAACACGCCGAGGACGGTGGTGACGCCGGCGACCAGGACGGAGTTCGCGAACCAGTCCAGGAAGTGGCTCGACTCCAGCAGGTACTGGTAGTTGGAGAGCGTGGGTTCCTTGACGAAGTCCGTGGTGATCGCGTGCTGGGCGGGCTTGAGGGAGGTCAGCAGGATCCACAGCACCGGGAACACGGCGATGACGGACGCGACGACGAGCGTGGCGTGCAGGCCGACGGAGGCGAGGGGGGAGCGGGCACCCCTCTCGCGGGCGCCCCTCTCGCGGGCGCCCCTCTTGCGCGTAGCGGTCACGTTGGTCACCACACCTCTCCCTGCTTGCGCAGCGAGCGCCGGTAGACCAGCGCGAAGATCATGAGCAGCAGGAGGATCAGCACGCCCCAGGTCGCCGAGACGGCGAAGTCGCGCGGGCTCGTGATGAAGGCCTCGCGGAAGGCCTGGGTCACGAGGATCTCCGTGGAGTCGCCCGGGCCGCCCCGGGTGAGCAGGAAGATCACCGGGAACATGTTGAAGGTCCAGATGGTGGAGAGCAGGATCACCGTCATGCTCACGGCCCGCAGCCCGGGCAGGGTGATGTGCCGGAACCGCTGCCAGGCGCTCGCGCCGTCCATCTCGGCGGCTTCGTAGAGCTCGCCGGGGATGGACTGCAGTCCGCCGAGCAGGGCGACCATCATGAAGGGGACGCCGAGCCAGACGTTGACGGCGATGACCGAGAACTTGGCCCACGTCGGGTCGTCGAGCCACGGGATCGCCGCGATGCCGCCGCCGTCGAGGACCTTGTTGAGGATGCCGTTGTCGCGGTTGAAGAGGAACCGCCAGGCGAAGACGGAGACGAAGCCGGGGACGGCCCAGGGCAGGATGAGCGCCATCCGGTAGGCGGCGCGGCCGCGGAACTCCCGGTTGAGCATGTTGGCCAGCACCAGGCCGAGGGTGAAGGTGATCGACACGCAGCCGACGGTCCACAGGACCGTCCACACCAGCCGCTGCAGGAACACCGGGTCGCTCAGCACGGCCGCGTAGTTGTCGAGTCCGACGAACTCGTACGTGGCCTCGATGTGGCGGACGCCGATGGTGCGGGAGACGTTGCGCTCGTTGGCGTCGGTCAGCGACAGGTAGATGCCCCTGACCAGCGGCCAGCCGATGATCACGCCGAGGACGAGCACCACCGGGGCGATCATGGCCCAGGCGTACCAGTGGGTGGCGAGGGCCCGCTTCAGCCCGCCGCGCTTCCTGCCGTCGCTGTCAGTCCTGCGGCTCGGGCCGCGGGCGGCGTCGGCGTTCCCGACTCCGTCGCCCGCGGCCTTCGCCACCGACTGGCTGGTGTGAGCAGCCATCTGTATCTACTACTTCCAACCCTTGAGGATCTTGCGGAATTCGACGCCGGCCGCCTTGGCCGCGTCCTCCGGGCTCGAAGCCCCGGTGATCGCCTTGGTGTATTCGACCTTCAGCGGCTCGAAGAGGGAGCCGTTCTCCGGGATCCAGGCACGCTCGACAGCCTTGTCGACGGCCGGCTTGAAGAAGGCGACCATCTCGCTGCTCTTCACGTCAGGCTGGTCGTAGGCGGCGGTACGGGTGGGGAGCAGGCTCAGCTCCTTGGCGGACTGCACCTGCACCTCCTGCGAGGTCATGTACTCGACGAAGGCGTGCGCGGCCGCGGTGTTCTTGGAGCCGGCGTAGACGGCCAGGTCGTGGCCGCCCTGCGGGGCGCCGGCCTTGACCGAGCCGGCCGGGACGGGGGCGACGCCGAGGTTGGCCTTGTCCTTGAACTGGTCGCCCGCGTAGGTGTCGGCGACGGCCCACGGACCGTTGATCATCATCGCCACCTCCCCGGTCTTGAAGGCGGTCTGCATGTTCACCCAGCCGTCGGTGGCGTTGGTGAGCGCAGCCCCCGAGGAGACCAGGTCGCGTGCGGTCTTGAAGGCCTTGACGCCCGCCGCGTTGTCGACCGTGACGGTCTTGTTCTTCGCGTCGACCAGGTCGCCGCCCTCGCCGTAGATCAGCGGGAGGAACCAGTAGGAGTCGTCGCCGCGCAGGTAGAGGCCCGCCTTGCCGGTCTTGCCCTTGATCGCGGCGGCGGCGGTCTTCAGCTCCTCCAGGGTGGTGGGGGGCTGGACGCCGGCGTCGGCGAGCATCTTCTTGTTGTAGAAGAGGCCGAGGGTGTCGATGACCTGCGGCACGGCGTAGGTCTTGCCCTCGAACTTGCCGCTGGCCGCGGCCTGCTTGAGGAACTCCGCGTCGACCTTCTTGGCGGTCTCGGCCGGGACCTCGTCGAGGTAGCCGAGCGAGGCGAAGTCGGCGACCCAGCCGACGTCGGCGCGGATCACGTCAGGAGCGTCGGAGCCGCTGCTGAAGGCGTTCTTGACCTTGTTCTGCGCGTCGCCGTACGGGACGTTGACGTACTTGACGGTGACCTTCGGGTGCTTCGCGGTGAACGCCTCGGCGATCTTCTGGAAGCTGGCCTTCTCGGCGTCGTTCGAGGTGTCCCACCACGTGACCGTGCCGGAGAGCTCGCCGCCGGACTTGGTCTCGCCACCGTCGCCCTTGGTGTCACCGCCGCAAGCCGTCGCCGCGAGCGCCAGGGTCGCGACCAGCGCGGTGGCCGCTATGCCACGCCGCATATGAACTCCTTCGATGATTCCGGCCGCGCCCTCGCGGTCCCGAGTTGCAGGGAACGTAACAAGCCTGCAAGCCGACCGAAAGACCTTGCGGCAATTTTCTGCAAGACGAGGTGATCGTTACATCCGTGTGTCCGTACGGTTGCCGGAGCTTGCTGTTAGTTCGAGTCACCTTCGACTGCCCGGGCCCGCAACCAGGGGGCGTGTACTCGCGTTGACCCCGATATGACCCATGAGCTGACCGCGTCCCGGCTTGCAAGCGCTTCCAGCAACGCGACCGCGAGTACCGGCGCGGGGGACGCCGCGGGGGACGCCTGGTGGCGCGATGCCGTCATCTATCAGGTCTACGTACGATCCTTCGCCGACAGCGACGGGGACGGCGTCGGGGACCTGCGCGGGGTGCGCGAGCACCTCCCGCACCTGGCCCGCCTCGGGGTCGACGCGGTGTGGCTGACCCCCTTCTACGTCTCCCCGCAGGCGGACGGCGGCTACGACGTCGCCGACTACCGGGCCGTCGACCCGCTCTTCGGGGACCTCTCCGACGCCGACGCCCTCGTCACGGCCGCGCACGCGCTCGGGCTGCGGGTCATCGTGGACGTCGTCCCGAACCACACCTCCGCCGAGCACCCCTGGTTCCGCGCGGCCCTCCGCGACCCCGCCGCCCGGGCCCGCTACCACTTCCGCCCGGGCCGGGGCGCCTCCGGGGAGCTCCCGCCCAACGACTGGGAGTCCGTCTTCGGCGGCCCCGCCTGGACCCGGCTGCCCGACGGCGACTGGTACCTGCACCTCTTCGCCCCCGAGCAGCCCGACCTGAACTGGGACCACCCCGAGGTCGCCGAGGAGTTCGCCTCCGTCCTGCGCTTCTGGCTCGACCTCGGGATCGACGGCTTCCGCGTCGACGTCGCCCACGGCATGGTCAAGGCCCCCGGCCTGCCCGACATCGGCCACGGCGCCCAGGCCACCCTCATCGGCACCGAACCGCTCCCCTTCTTCGACCAGGACGCGGTCCACGAGATCCACCGCTCCTGGCGCCGCCTCCTCGACTCCTACGGGGGCGGCCGCATCGGCGTCGCCGAGGCCTGGGCCCCGACCTCCGAGCGGCTCGCCCTCTACGTCCGCCCGGACGAGCTGCACCAGGCCTTCAACTTCCGCTTCCTGAACTGCCCGTGGGACCCGGCCCGGATGCGCACCGTCATCGACGAGTCCCTCGCCGCCACCGCCTCGGTCGGCGCCCCGACCACCTGGGTGCTGTCCAACCACGACGTCGTACGCCACCGCACCCGCTACGGCAGCCTCGACCGCGCCCGGGCCGCCGCGCTGCTGATGCTGGCCCTGCCCGGATCGGCGTACGTCTACCAGGGCGAGGAGCTCGGCCTGCCCGAGGTCACGGACCTCCCGGACGCGGCCCGCCGGGACCCGGCCTTCCTGCGCACCGCCGGCCAGGACGGGCTGCGCGACGGCTGCCGCGTACCGCTGCCCTGGGCCGGCACGGAGCCCCCGTACGGCTTCGGGCCCGGCGGCGCCTGGCTGCCGCAGCCCGCCGGCTGGGGCGACCTCAGCGTGGCCGCCCAGACCGGCGACCCGCACTCCACCCTGGAGCTCTACCGCGCGGCCCTGGAACTGCGCCGCGCCATGCCGGGCCTGGGCGCACCGGAGGCGGGCCCGCTGACCTGGCTTCCCGCGCCGGAAGGCGTACTCCTCTTCACCCGCCCCGGCTTCGCCTGCACCCTCAACACCCGCCCCGCACCCGTGGAACTCCCCGCACCCGGCCGTCCGGTGCTCTCGTCCGCCCCGGTCGAGACGGACGGCCGCACGGTCCGACTTCCGACGGATTCGTGCACGTGGTGGGCAATGTGAACCTCCGACCGGTACAGTCCAACCCCGTGACCGCACGGCTAGCCGACATCGCAGCCCAGGCGGGGGTCAGCGAAGCCACAGTCAGCCGCGTGCTCAACGGCAAGCCCGGTGTGGCCGCCGGCACCCGTGAGTCCGTGCTGGCCGCGCTCGACGTGCTCGGCTACGAGCGGCCCGTGAAGCTGCGCCAGCGCAGCGCGGGGCTCGTCGGGCTGATAACCCCCGAGCTGGACAACCCCATCTTCCCGGCGCTCGCCCAGGTCATCGGCCAGGCCCTGACCCGGCAGGGGTACACCCCCGTGCTGGCCACGCAGACGCCCGGCGGGTCCACCGAGGACGAGCTGACCGAGATGCTGGTCGACCGCGGGGTCTCCGGGATCATCTTCGTCTCCGGCCTGCACGCCGACACCACCGCCGACATGGGCCGCTACGACCAGCTCCGCGGCCAGGGCGTCCCGTACGTCCTCATCAACGGCTTCTCCGACAAGGTGCAGGCCCCCTTCGTCTCCCCCGACGACCGGGCCGCGATGCAGCTCGCCGTCACCCACCTCACCGCGCTCGGCCACACCCGGATCGGGCTGGCGGTCGGGCCGAAGCGGTTCGTGCCGGTGCTCCGCAAGATCGAGGGCTTCCGGCTCGGGATGAAGGAGCGGCTCGGGCTCGGCGAGGCCGAGGTCGAGGAGCTCATCCAGCACTCCCTGTACACCCTGGAGGGCGGCCAGGCCGCCGCGTCCGCGCTGATCTCCCGGGGCTGCACGGCCGTGGTGTGCGCGAGCGACATGATGGCGCTCGGCGCGATCCGGGCCGCCCGGCAGCAGGGCCTCAGGGTCCCCCAGGACGTGTCGGTGGTCGGCTTCGACGACTCCCCGCTCATAGCGTTCACCGATCCGCCGCTGACCACCATCCGGCAGCCCGTGCAGGCCATGGGGCAGGCCGCGGTCCGGACGCTGCTGGAGGAGATCGGCGGTACGCCGGCCCCGCACAGCGAATTCGTCTTCCTGCCGGAGCTGGTGGTGCGCGGCTCCACGGCCTCCGGCCCGGGGCAGGCTCGGGGGCGGGGTCGTCCGTAGGGCGGAGAGGCTGCGCCCAAGACCGTCCCGAGGGATGATCGGAGGCGGTAAGCCATCTGGCAGACTCCTATCCCATGGGTGAAGCGAGCGTGAAGACACTGGAAACCGGGACGGATGTCTCGTCACACCCCGTGACGGAGACAGACACCCGCCCGGCGTCCGATCGCACCCTGGTCTCCCGGCTGCGCTCGCCCCGCCGGCCGCGGATCTGGTTCGAGGTCCTCCTCATCGCGGTCAGCTACTGGACGTACTCGCTGATCCGCAACGCCGTGCCCGAGCAGAAGGCGGCCGCCCTCGCGAACGCCGACTGGATCTGGCGCGTCGAGCACGATCTCGGCATCGCCGTGGAGAAGTCCGTCAACCACGCCGTCGATTCGGTGACGTGGCTGGTCGTGGGCATGAACTACTACTACGCCACGCTCCACTTCATCGTGACCATCGGCGTGCTCGTGTGGATCTACCGCTTCCATCCCGGGCGTTACGCGGCCACGCGCCTGGTCCTCTTCGCCACCACGGGCGTTGCCCTCGTCGGCTACTACTTCTACCCGCTCGCGCCGCCCCGGCTGATGAACGGGCAGGACTTCATCGACACCGTGCTCGTGCACCACACGTGGGGCTCCATGGCCTCCGGCAACCTCAAGCACATGTCGAACCAGTACGCCGCGATGCCGTCGATGCACATAGGGTGGTCGCTCTGGTGCGGGCTGACGATCTTCGCGGTCGCCTCCGCCCCCTGGGCCCGGATCCTGGGCCTGCTCTACCCGACGGCGACGCTGGTCGTCATCGTGGCCACCGCGAACCACTTCTGGCTCGACGCGGTGGGCGGCCTGCTCTGCCTGGCCTTCGGCTACCTCGTCTCGCGGGCCTGGTACGGCTCGCTCCCGCACCGGCTCCCGCGCCACCCCGAGCACGCGGGCGCCCACCCCTTCTCCGAGGCCCTGGCCAACGCCTTCCGCCGCGCCTGACCCCACCCCGGCCGGTCACCGCTCGATGCGGGCCAGGGCTTCCCCGAGGGTGCGGGTGTACATCTCGTCCACCAGGATGGACAGGCCCCGGAACCCGTACGCCAGGCGGCGCTCCGAATCCAGGATCCCCCGCAACCGGGGCGCGGCCACGGCGGCCGCGGGGCCGATCTCTCCGAGGTGGCGGACGGCCTGCCGTACGGGCTGGGCCGGGTTCCCCGTCCATCCCGGGTCCACGGCCGCCAGCAGCACCGGCACGGCGGGCTCCGGGTCCCCGGTGATCCGCCAGTAGGCGTGCGCCGCCGAGGTACGGATCCACGCGCCGGGCGATTCCATCAGGCCGCGCACCGTCCCCGCGTACCGGGACGCCGCCGGGCCCAGGTCCGCCAGGAAGGGCAGCCCGTTGCCGGCGCTCCCCGAGCCGACCGCCGCCCCGCACACGGCCAGGGCGAGGGTGTCGTCCCCGGTCACCCGCCAGTGCGCCCACGCGGCCGGCCGCAGGTGGTGACGGCGGGCGCGGGGGTCCCGGCCGGTGGCGAAGTCGGCCAGCCGGTCCGCGGCGGCCTCCGCAGGGGGGCCGATCCGGCCGAGGACGCGCAGGGCCTGGTAGGCGTAGTCCCTGTCGAGGTCCAGGCACGGGACCACCTCCGGCACCGCGGGCCCGGCGTCGGGGCCCCACGCGGCCAGGACGTCGAGCACGAGGGCCAGGCCATGCCGCTCCGGGTCCCGCAGAACGCCCCGCACCATCGGCAGCAGCTCGGCTGCGGGCAGCTGGGCCAGGGTGTGCGCGTGCAGGCGCCCGAAGGGGAAATGGGACCGCTCCAGGGCGGACACCGCACGGCTGTCGCCCATCCCCGCGAGGGCGAACGCGCACGCGGTGACGGTGCCGCTGGAGGAGGCGAAGGCCGTGAGGGCCCGGGCGAGCCGGTCGGCCTGCCCGGAGACGACCCGGCCGGCCTGGACCAGCGCGTGGTCGGCGTCCCAGCTCCCGCGTCCGGCGATGACCGCCTTGATCACGGTGTCCCAGCACTCCGGGTCCGGCCGCCGATACCGGAACACGGCCTCGACGGCGGGACCCAGTCGTCTCACTACGAAGCCGAGGCGTGGGCGACGAAGCCGGTCCAGGCGGCCGGGGTGAGGGCGAGGCGGGCGTGTTCGGGGCGCTTGGAGTCCCGGACGAGGACGGTGCCGGGGGTGTGGGCGACCTCGACGCAGTTGGGTCCGTCGTTGGTGCTGTAGCTGCTCTTGGTCCAGGCGACTTCGATGCAGTCGGGCCCGTCGGCGGTGCTGTAACTGCTCTTGACCCACGTCAGTTCGGAGAGGCCCTCGGCCGACGGCTTGATGCTCATGTCTCCCCCAGTACCTTCTCGATGACCTTCAGCGATTCACGAGGCGTCAGAGCCTGTGCCCGGATCATGCCATAGCGCATGTCCAGGATCTGGACCTCTTTGGGCTCGATGATCAAGCGGTGAGCGAGCTGAGCTTCGTTGTGCCCGACCGTCGTTCCGTCGCTGAGACGCATGACCTTGAACGATGCGGCGAGACCAGAGTGCTCTTCGACCGCAGTGGGCATCACTTGGAGCTCCACGTTGCGCAGCCCGCCCACCTCCAGCAGGTGTTCCAGTTGGCGGCGCAGCACCATCCTGCCCCCGATGGGCCGCCGGAGGACAGACTCCTCTTGTACGACGGTCAGCAACGGGGCCGGATGCTGCCGGAGGATCTCCTGGCGTGCCAGCCTTGCGGCCACCAGGCGCTCGACCTCTTCCTCCGAGAACGCGGGGCGCCTGAGCCCGAAGAGGGCACGTGCGTACTCCTCTGTCTGGAGCAAACCGGTCACCACGACGTTGTCGTACGACCCGATCTCCACGGCCTCGGATTCCAACTTGGCCAGATCACGAACCTTCTTCGGATACCGCGCCCGCTGGATATCCGCCTTCATCGCGGCGATTTTCCCACCCGCCCCCAGGATCTCGTCCGCCTTGTCCAGGAACTCCGGGCGCGGAATACGGGCGCCGCGCTCGATCTTGTAGATCAGGTTCTGACCGTAACCCATCCGCTCACCGAACTTGGCACGGTCGAGTCCAGCCGCCTCCCGCCACATTTTCAACTGGCGTCCCACCGTGGCGATGACCGCCCCCGATTCGTCGTCCGGGTCGAGTTCCCAGCTCGACTCGTCGGCGCCGTCTGTGCTCATGCCACCTCCATTGACCGGGAGGACACCACGGGACCCGCTTGGACAACCGTCGTACACAGCGCCCTCAACCCTGTTCAGGTTACGCACGGATAGCCACGCTGAGTCACGTGAATCAGGAAATCAGTCTCGTCGCCACGCTCCCCTCCACCCCGCGCGGAGCGCGTGCCGCTCGCGCGCTCACGGTGGCCCAACTCGCGGAACAGTCGCTTCCGTTCGAAGACGCCGCACAGGTTGTCGCCGAACTGGCCGCGAACGCCGTAACCCACGGGAGGGTGCGCGGGCGCGACTTCCGGCTGGCGTTGCTCCTCACGCCCGGGCCTACGCTCCGTATCGAGGTGTCGGACACCCGGCGGGAGGCCGGCCCACCCGCAGTGGCCGAAGTTCCGCAGCCCGGGGCGGAGTCGGGACGGGGGCTCGCCCTGGTGTCCGCGTTGGCGACGCGCTGGGGAACAGACCACGGGCCGGCGCCGCTGAAAACCGTATGGGCGGAAATGGATTTCGGAGGTCCGATTTCACCGGATCGAGGTTTTCACGACCCGGTCGGCCACCACCCGGTCACACTCGACGCCTAAGGACTAGATAACCGGGGGAAACGGCCTTACCAAACCTCCCCCTCCCCTCTCACTCGGTCGGGTGAATCACCCCAACCGGGCTGGCGCATATGCCAATTCGCCGGGCACTCTGACTCCCGACAAACCCATAAAACGCGTTCGGCCCCCGCACGGGACTGCCATCCCGCCGAGGGCCTGACCATCGAGAAGGAAACACAGAGTCCTTCCATGGCTGACCAGCAGCTTAGCGCGCCCCCGCGCGCCTCGTCGGGCATCCGGCACATCAACCACGACCACCGTCGCGGCTACGTCAAGATCGGCAACCATCTCGCCCAGCACCGTGCGCTGAGCATGACGGCGATCGGGCTGGCCACGCACATCCAGTCCCTCCCGCCGGGCGCCAAGGTGACCATCAAGGCCCTCGCCGCCCGCTTCCCGGAGGGCGAGGTCCGTATCGCCGCCGCCCTGCGCGAGCTGGAGGCACACGGCTACCTGGCCCGCTTCCAGGAGCGGCTCCCGTCCGGGCGTGTCGTGACCTGCACGGTCTCGTACAACAACCCGCCCGCGAGGTTCGCGGAGGCGGGCCGCGAGCAGCGCGGCCGGCACACGGCGTCTGCGCCGTCGGCGCCGACCCCGGAAGCGGACCCCGAGGCGGACCCCGACCCGGAGCCCGCACCCGTCCCCGTACTGGAGCAGGAGCAGGCGCAGGAGCCGGACGCGGAGCGGGACGTCGTACCGGAAGTCGAGCTACAGGCACGGGAGTTGCTGGCCCGGCTGCGGTTGCGCGATCCCCGGCTGGTGCTGTCCGAGCGCGACACGGTGCGGCTGGCGCCCGCCGCGGCCGTCTGGCTGGAGCGCGGGCTCGTCCCGAGCGCCGTCGCCGCCGCGCTCACGAACCGGCTGCCGCTGACGCCGATCCACTCCCCGGCGGCGCTGCTCGCCCACCGCCTACGGGAACTCGTACCGCCCCGCCTGCCGGACTCCCGGGCTGGGGCCGCCGCGCCCCCGGACCGCACGATCCTCCCGCTCCGCGCGTGCGAGGGCTGCGGCCGCGGCATCCGCTCCGCCACCCCGGCCCACTGCGCCGACTGCGCCTCCGGGGCCGCCGTCGCTTAGGGCGCGTATCGAGTCGTGATCAATTTGCGGGATGTGCCTTCGTGGCACGGTCCGGTCCGATCCACCGCCCGAGCCCACCAGGCATTCATCCTGACCACAGGCCAGGCAGCGGACAGCCCGCAGTTCATCCCCGTCCTGAAGAAGGTACGGGTACGCGGGCCCATCGGCCGACCCCGCATCCGGCCGGACGCGGTCGCCGGGGACAAGGCGTACTCGTCCCGCGGAAACCGCGCCCACCTGCGCAAACGCCGTATCAAGGCGGTCATCGAGTTGAGTCAGCGGTCAACCAGCCGTGGACGCGGGGCTTCACCCGTGGATTCCGCGTCGGTGTCGTCGGTGCCGACCGGGCCGCGGGGAAGCATCCGGTCCAGCCACTTCGGCAGCCACCAGTTGGTCCGGCCGAGGAGTGTCATGGTCGCCGGTACCAGCACCATGCGTACGACCGTGGCGTCGATGAAGATCGCGGTGGCCAGGCCGAGCCCGAACATCTTGGCGGAGGGGTCGTCGGCGACGGCGAAGGACAGGAAGACCGCCACCATGATGAGGGCGGCCGAGGTGATGATCCGGGCGGTGCGCGAGATGCCCTCAACGATCGCCGTGCCGTTGTCGCCGGTGCGCAGGTACTCCTCGCGCACGCGGGAGAGGAGGAACACCTCGTAGTCCATCGACAGGCCGAACAGGATGGCGAAGAGGAACATCGGGATGAACGACACGATCGGAACCGTCGCTTCCAGCCCGATGAGTGCGCCTCCCCAGCCCCACTGGAAGACCGCGACCATGATGCCGTAGGCCGCGCCGATGCTCAGCAGGTTCAGCAGTACCGCCTTGAGCGGTACGAGTACCGAGCGGAAGACCAGCACCAGCAGCAGGAACGACATCGCCAGCACGGCGGCGACGAACACCGGCAGGCGTTGGCTGGTGCGTTGGCCCACATCGGACAGGCTCGCGGCGGCGCCGCCGACGTGGGCCCTGGCCGGGCCGTGCCCGATCGCCGTGGGCAGCACGTCGGTGCGCAGCCGGGCGATGGTGTCGGCCGTGGCCTTGTCCTGAGGGCTGGTGGTCGGGAACACCACGAGGGTCGCGATGCCGGTGGCCCCATCGATGTGCGTCGGCGCGACGGATGCGATGCCCGGATCCGCCGCGACCGCCCCGACGAGTCGGTCCAGCACTCCCGGATCACCGGTGGGGTCCGCGGCGATGACGACGGGACCGTTGGTGCCCGGGCCGAACCCCTCGGCGACGAGGTCGTAGGCGCGGCGCTCGGTACGGCTGTGGGGCAGTGAGCCGTCGTCGGGCAGGCCGACGCGCAGGCCGAGCACGGGCAGCGTCGCGGTCAGCAGCAGCCCCGCCGCGCCGATCGCGTACGGCACCGGGTGCCGGCTGACGTGCCCGATCCAGCGACGCCACCCGGCGGCGTGGGCGGCGCCTGCCTCCGGGTCCTGCCGCCGTGCGAGTCGGCCCGGCTTCCTGGTCTGCAGAGCCCGGCCGATCCGGCCGGCCCGGGCCAGGCGTGGGCCGGCGGCGCCGAGGAAGGCCGGCAGAAGCGTCACCGACGCGAGCACCATCGTCAGGACGACGATCGAGACGGCAACCCCGCCCACCGTCATGAACGGCACGTTCGCGACCGCCAGGCCGAGGATCGACACGACGACGGTGCCGCCGGCGAAGACCACCGGCCGCCCCGCCGTTGCCACCGCCCGTCCGGCCGCCGCCTGCGGATCGAGCCCGCGCGCGAGGTACTCCCGGTGCCTGGCGAGCACGAACAGCGCGTAGTCGATGCCCACTCCGAGCCCGACCATGCTGCCCAGGACCGGTACGAAGGTGGGGACGTCTGTCACCCCCGCCAGTACCGTCATCGTGGCGACTCCGATGGTCAGCCCGAAGACCGCCATGCCGATCGGCAGCGCGGCGGCGACCAGCGAACCGAACGCCAGGAACAGGATCGCGGCCGCGGCGAGGAGGCCGATCAACTCGCTCGCGCCGCCGTCGGGGTCGGAGAAGGCGTAGAAGAGGCTCCCGCCCATCTCGATGCGCAGCGGCAGTTCGGCGCGCAGCCGGTCGCCGAGATCAACGAGGGCGTCGAGGTCTTCGGCCGACAGCCGGCTCTGGTCGGGGTACTGCACCCGGACGACCGCGATCCGCCCGTCGGCCGAAACGAGGCCGCCGCGCACGGCGGTGTCCCCGCCCGCGTCGAGCGCCGCCGCCGGGTCGCTCGTGCCGAGCACGTGCGGCAGCCGCTGCACCTCGGCCCGCAGCCGCGTGAGAGCGGTGCGCGCGCCGTCGTCGTCGAAGAACGTGGCACCGTCGTCGAGGGGGGTGACGACCACTTGGGCGGTCATCCCCTCCTGGCCGGTGCCGGCCCGCTCGATCAGTTCCGCGGCCCGCTGGGAGTCCAGTCCCGGAGCGGTCATCGAGTCCGCGGTCCGCCCGCCGAAGGCGACGGCGGCGAGGACGGCGAGCGTGGCGGCAATCAGCCATGCCGCGATCACCCGCCAGGGATGGCGGGCGGCGCTTGCGCCCAGGCGCAACAGGGCTTTCGAGAGCATCGGGTCCTCCAACCACCTCGTCGGCCGTCCTTGTACGGCCGACGATGCCGAGGATCGTCGCCACGGTGCTCCGGGGCATCGGCCCGCGGGCCGCGGATCCGTCGGCCCCGGGGCGGAGTGACGACCCGTCCTTTCGGCCGATGCGCGGCACGCCGCGGTCCCTAGGCTGAGAACCGTGCTCCGAGACGACCTGCGAACCCTGTGGACCGAACCCCGGCCGCCCGACGCGCCCGCCCGCGTGTGGCGGGACTGGACGCTGCTCGCCGCGGGCCTTGCCGGTGTGGCGCTGGAGGCCACCCTGCGCGAGAACGTCGTGTGGCGGCCGGTGGCGGTGGTGTTCGCCGTATGGCTGTGCCTGCTGCTCCTGTGGCGCCGGACCCGCCCGCTGGCGATGGTGACGCTGGCGTTCGGCTCGGTGATCCTGCTTCCGGTGGCCTCGCTCGTCGCCGCAGGGCGCGAGCCCGTCGGCCTGGACACCGGCGCGGTCGTGCTCGTGCTGGTGTACGCGCTGCCCCGGTGGGGATCGGGACGCGAGATCGTGCTGGGCGGCGCGGTGATCCTCGCGGCCGGCGCGCTGTGTGTCGTCACGTACGAGACCCCGGTCGTCGAAAAGGTCGGGGGCTTCGTCTTCCTGCTGCTGCCCGGCGTGGTCGGGGCTGCCGTGCGGTTCCGGGTGACCGCTCGCGAGCGGCAGTTGGACCAGGTGCGCTCCCGCGAGCGCGAGCAGCTCGCCCGGGAACTGCACGACACGGTGGCCCACCACGTGTCGGCCATGGTGATCATCGCCCAGGCGGGCCGGGTGCTCGCGGGCACCGACCCGTCCGCCGCCGTCGAGGCGCTGGAGGGGGTCGAGGAGGAAGGGGCGCGCACGCTGGAGGAAATGCGCGCCATGGTCGCCGCGCTGCGCGACCGCGGGGTCGGCGCCGAGCTGGCGCCCCCTGCCGGAGTCGCGGATCTGGAGCGCCTGGTGCGCACCCCGGGTGGTCGCCTCAGGGTCGACCTGGGGCTCGACGGCGAACTGGACGCGCTGCCCCCGGCCGTGGACGCGGCCGTCTACCGGATCGTGCAGGAGTCGGTGACCAATGCGCTGCGCCATGCGGTCGACGCGACCGAGCTCGTCGTCCGGGTCGCCGCGGAACGGCACACGGTACGGGTGAGCGTGCGCGACAACGGCCGGCGCACCGGCCGGGGTCGCGACGGATACGGACTTACCGGACTGCGCGAGCGCGCGACCCTGCTCGGCGGCAGACTACGAGCCGGCCCGGGTACTGACCGGGGCTGGCATGTCGAAGCCGAACTGCCGAGAGCGAGGAGCGAGAGCGGTGTCCATTCGCGTCCTCGTCGCTGACGACCAGACGATCATCCGCACCGGGTTGCGGATCATGCTGAACGCCCAGCCCGGCATCGAGGTGGTCGGCGAGGCCGCCGACGGGCGGGAAGCGGTACGCCTGGCCCGCGAACTACGCCCCGACGTCTGCCTGTTCGACATCCGCATGCCCGTACTCGACGGGCTCGAGGCCACCCGGCTGGTCGCCGGCCCGGGCGTCGCCGACCCGCTGGCCGTGGTCGTCATCACCACGTTCGACCTCGACGAGTACGTCTACGGCTCACTGCGTGCGGGCGCCCGCGGATTCCTCCTCAAGGACACGGGACCGGACCTTCTGGCGCAGGCCGTACGGTCGGCGTCCGACGGTGAGGCGCTCATCGCGCCCAGCGTCACCGTCCGTCTGCTCCAGGCATTCGCGGACCTGCCCGCCGGCCGGCCCGTGGCCCAGCCGGTCTCCCCCGTCACCGCCCGCGAGGAGCAGGTGCTCGTCGCCGTCGCTCGCGGGCTGACCAACACCGAGATCGCCGATGCACTGCACATCAGCCTCAGCACGGTGAAGACGCATCTGGCCAGCCTGATGGCCAAACTCGGCGCCCGCAACCGGGTCGAGATCGCGATGTGGGCCTACGAAACGCGCCGCATCCTCCCCGGAACCTGAGCCGGGTGCCGGGCCATGTCCCATGAGTCCCCGCCCGGACATCAGTGCACCGGTCGGCTCACGTCGGACACCGCACCACTGACCCTCCGGAGCCGACCACTCAGAGGCCGCGCAGACAGGTGGCGTGCGGGGGTGTCCGCCGCTCATTCGCCGCGCGTGCCGTCGGCCATCTCGCGGAGCAGGTCCATGTGGCCGACGTGCCGGGCCGTCTCCTGGATGACGTGGCTGAGCAGCCACCGCACGGTGTACTCATCACCGTCGACGCTCCGCGTCGCGCGATCGTCGGCGGTCTTGTGCGCGAGTGCCCGCTCCGAGCGGGACCACTCTGCCGTGTAGGCGGCGACGATGCCGGACGGGGTGTCGCTCTCGTGCACCTGCCACTCCGCGTTGGCGTCCTGTGCGTCCCACAGCGGCGGCAGGTCGGATCCGCCGCCGACGATCGACAGCCAGAACCGCTCCACCGCCGTGAGGTGTTTGACCACGCCGGCCAGGCTCATGAACGGCGATGTCGGAAGCGGGGTGGCGGCCGCCCGGCCGGTGTCCAGGCCGGCGATCTTGTTGACGACGGTGGTGCGCAGGAAAGAGAGGAACTCCCACTGCAGGCGCAGTTCGTCATCTGCCGACGTGGACGGCCATCGGCGCTCCAGCGAACCAGCGATCGGGCCCGTGCTCGACATGTCGGCAGTCTATTTGCGACGAGGCCGGGTCGAAAACCAGTGGAACGGCGCCGCTTTGCGCCCTAACGTGCTGCCGGACCGAGTCGTCTAGGCAAGGACGTTCCGTTGTACACCGTGTGAGACCCCCCGAGCGCTGATCGGTCGCGCGTCGCACCTGTGCGCCGCGCTGCTTTTTGCTGCGGATTTCTCACTGGAACCGGTGTACTCCTGTGCTCAACAACTGGGTTGTCATACCCACCTGCCTGCCGCTCGTCCGCCGCCGCTGCCACGCGTGCACGTCCGAGCACTTTCGGGCGAACGGCAAATTCCGCGTCAATGCGAACCACAAGCTCCTCGATGCCTGGCTCCTCGTGCTCTGTACCGGGTGCGGGGACACGGCGAAGCTCACGGTCTTCGAGCGGACGAACGTGCGCTCCGTACGACCCGAGCTGCTGGACCGGCTGCACGCCAACGACCTCGGCCTGGCGGCCGAGCTGCTCCAGGATCCGGTCGTGCAGCGTCGCAACCGCGTCGCCCTCGACTGGCGGGACGCCTGGCGCCTCGACACCGGTGGATCTGATCACCTGGACCGCGAGGTCCTCGACGTCTCGGTCCGCTTCACGGCGCGGATTCCCCTCCGGCCGGTGCGGCTGATCGCCGAAGGCTGCGGTCTTCCCCGGGCCGAGGTCGAGAGGCTGATCACGGAGGGGAAGCTCGTGTCGGCGGTCCGGCTGGGCGGCAAGCTCTCCGGCGACTTCACCTTCACGCTCAAGCGCTGAGCCCTCCTGGGGACCGGGGCCCGTCCGGCGAGAACCGCCGGGCGGTTCCCGGCCCTGCGCGTGACATGCGCCACAGTGGACGCGTCGACGCGGCGCACCCGCAGGGGATTTCACGTCGTCGACATTTCGTCGTTTGTCCCGTTTGGAATCGACATTCCCCTCTCCTGCGGGAACGGAATCTGCGATACCGGTGGACTCGCCCCCGACCTGCCTGGTCACGGCTATTTCTGAGAATCCATCAGGCGGTTGCGGCAGTGATCAGATCGTGACCATGCACGATCACCGGTCCGTTTCAAGCCGGGATTCGCATGCCCCGTGTGATGCGGAAACGGAAACTTGCGAGGCCCTCGGCGGCCTTTTAAGAATGGCGGCTCCTCCGGCGACCCGCAGTTCCGGCGCCGGAAGCTTCGCGATCACCGAGTGAGGTCACGGCATGCAGAAGCATCGGAAGAAGAAGCCCTACAGGAAAATAGTCATCGGCGTCGGTGTTCTGGGAATCGTCGCTGTTCCCACGGTGGCCTTCGCCTGCTGGGACACGCAGGACTCCGGTCGGACGCGGGCCGCGAGCTCGGCCGACGAGCGCCCGTGGCAGTACGCGACCCCCTCGTACACCCCCAGCTCCCCGGCCCCTGTGGACCTTCCGACCCCGAGCAGCTCGCCGACCGCCTCCGCCTCCCCCAGCCCCACGGCGTCCGCGCAGCCCGTCGTACAGACGACCCCGCCCGCGCCCCCGAAGCCGCAGCCGACGAAGCCGCCGACCGTGACCCGGCAGCCGGCGCCCGCGCCGCCGAAGCCCTCCGCCCCGGCTCCTTCCGGCTCCGCCGCCCAGGTGCTCGCGCTCGTCAACCAGGAGCGCGCGGCCGCCGGATGCCCGGCCCTCTCCCTCAACGCGAAGCTGACGAAGGCCGCGCAGGACCACAGCGCGGACATGGCCGCTCACAGCAACATGTCCCACACCGGCTCCGACGGATCCGACGCGGGCCAGCGCATCACCCGCGCCGGATACGCGTGGAGCTCGTACGGCGAGAACGTCGCCTACGGCTACAGCACTGCCGAGAAGGTGATGGAGGGCTGGATGAACAGCCCCGGCCACCGGCAGAACATCCTGAACTGCTCCTTCAAGGAGATCGGCATCGGCCTGGCGCAGCCGGGCTATTACTGGACGCAGGACTTCGGGACGGCCGGCTGACGCTCAGCGGTGGGTGATGCGCCCTCCGGACATGGTGAGTTGGACCGGGGCCTCGGCCAGCTCGTCCACCCCCGCCGTGACCGGGTCCAGCCAGAAGGCTGTCAGGTCCGCCCGGAAGCCCGGCGCGATCCGGCCCGCCACCTCCTCCTCCCCCGCCGCGAGCGCCGCGTGCGAGGTCATGCCCTCCAGGGCCATCAGCCCGGTCAGGGCCCGGCCGGCCGAGGCCGCCCCGAGCGGGCTGCGGGCGGTGACCAGCACCTGGCGGGCGTCGAAGTCGGCGATCGGCCAGTCGGAGCCCAGTGCGAGGACGGCTCCCGCGTCGCGCAGGTCCCGGCAGCGCCAGGCCCGTGCGGAGCGGTCCTCCCCCAGCCGCTTCGACCACTCGTCGGTGTGGTCGGCGCGGGTGTACGCGGTGTGGGGCGGCTGCATCGAGGCGATCACCCCGAGCTCCGCGAACCGCTTCAGCTGGTCGTCGGGGACGGTCTCGATGTGCTCGATGCGGTGCCGCATCCGGGCCCGGGCGCCGATCCCCTCCACCGTGTCGAGGACGTGGCGGACGGCGGCGTCGCCGATGGCGTGGGTGGCCGTACGGACCCCGGCCGCGTCCAGGACCCGTACCGCCTGCGCGTAGGCCTCGGGGTCGGGCCAGAAGGCCTCGGTGCCCTGGCCGTGGCAGTCGGCGTGCTCCAGCCAGGCGGTGCCTCCTTCGACGGTGCCGTCCATGAAGAACTTCACCCCGCCGACCTGCCAGTTGCGGCCCATGAGGCGCTGGAGCCCGATCAGCTCGTCGAGCGCGTCGTCGTCGGCGCCCGGCATGCACCAGGGGGCGAGGTTCAGGCGCAGCGGCAGGTGGCCCTCGTACTCGACGGCCGACAGGAGCGCCGGTACGTCTCCGTCGCCGAGGTCCATGACGTGGGCGCCGGTGAGGCCGGTGGCGGCCATGTCGTTCAGCAGTCCGACCAGGCCCGCGCGGCGCTGGGCGGTGGAGGGCTTGGGCACCAGGGCGCCGACCAGGTCCATCGCGGCGTGCTCGATCAGGTGGCCGGTGGGCCGGCCCTCGCCGTCGCAGACGATCTCGGAGCGCTGGGCGAAGGTGCGGGGCCCGGTGATGCCGGCGGCGGCGAGGGCCGCGCCGGAGACGAGGGCCGAGTGGCCGTCGTAGAGGCGCAGGAAGGCGGGGGCGCCGTCCAGGGCGTCCTCGACGAGGGCCCGGTCGATGGGACGCCCGCCGAAGGCGTTGTGGTCGAGGCCGTGGCCGACGACCCAGCCCTTGACGCGCTGCGCGGTGCGCAGGGCGGCGCGGAGCTGGTCGAGGTCCCGTACGGCGGAGAGGTCGGTGCCGGTGGCCATCTCGATGCCCCAGACGGGGTGGCTGTGGGCGTCGGTGAGGCCGGGGGTGAGGGTGGCGCCGCCGAGGTCGATGAGCTCGGTGCCGGGGCCTCGCCAGTCCCGTACGTCGGACTCGTCGCCGACGGCCACGATGTCGCCGCCGAGGACGGCTACCGCGCGGGCTTCGGGACGGCCGGGGTCGAGGGTGCGGACGCGGGCTGCGGTGAGGACGGTGTCGGCAGCGGGCACGGTACTTCTTCTCCTTCGGGGAGGGCGGGCTCTTCGGCGAAGCGGGCGTAGACCTCGGGGCGGCGGGTCTTCAGCCGCTGGGCGAGGGCCAGGCCGGCGAGGAAGACGGCGGGGACGAGGGCGACGAGGACGGTGTTGACGGTGGTCGAGGCCATGGTGAACAGCTCGACCTTGGAGGCGACCAGGAAGATCGCCACGGCGAGGAGGACGGCGGCGGTGACGGGCGCGATCGCCGTACGCCAGGGGCCTTCGGTGTGCGCGGTGCGCCGGAAGTAGACGGGTACGGCGATCGCCGCGAGCAGCATCAGCACCATGAGGGCGATCATGCCCGGGGTGTTCACCCAGAGCAGGAGCTGCTGGTACGGGTCGGCGCCGGCGAGCGCGAAGCCGAGGACGATCACGGCTCCGAGGACGGTCTGCGCGACGCCCGCCAGGTACGGGGAGCGGTGGCGGGGGTGGACGCGGCCGAGGGCGGCGGGCAGGACGCCCTCTTCGGCGAGCGCGAGGGCGTAGCGGTTGATGGCGTTGTGGAAGGCGAGGAGGGAGGCGATGACGCTGGTGACGATGAAGACGTGCATCAGGTCCGCCGCCCAGGGGCCGACGTAGGTGGTGATCGCGGCGAAGAAGAGCCCGCCGGGGTCGGCGGTGGCGGCGGCGATCACTTCTTCGGCGCCGAAGGCCTGGATGACGGTCCAGACGATGAAGGCGTAAAAGAGGCCGAGGAAGGCGACGGCGATGTAGGTGGCGCGCGGGATGGTCCGGTCGGGGTCGCGGGCCTCACGCCGGTAAATGACGGTGGACTCGAAGCCGGTGAAGGCGGCGAACGCGAAGGCCAGGACGGCGGCGGTACCGGGCACGAGGACGGCGCCGGGGGCGAAGGAGCCGAGGGACAGCCCGTGGGCGCCGCCCTCGAGGAGCACTCCGGCGGCGAGCAGGACGAGTATTCCGGTCTCGGCGACGAGCAGGACGCCGAGCAGCTTGGCGCCGAAGTCGATGGAGCGGAAGCCGCCGTACCAGATGAGTGCGAGGCCGGCGAGGGAGACGGGGAGCCAGGGGATGTCGAGGCCGAACAGGGCCCGGCTGGTGTCGGCGGTGGTGGTGCCGAGGAGGCCGTAGACGCCGATCTCCATGCCGTTGTAGCCCACGAGCGCGAGCAGGGCGGCGCCGATGCCGACGCGCTTTCCGAGGCCGCGGGTGATGTAGGCGTAGAAGGCGCCGCCGCTGCGGACGTGGCGGCTCATGGTGGTGAAGCCGACGGCGAAGACGGCGAGGGTGATGCCGGCGAGGAGGTACCCGGCGGGCGCGCCGATGCCGCCGAGGAGGATCGCGACGGGGGCCACGCCCGCCATCACGGTGAGGGGGGCGGCGGCGGAGACGACGAAGAAGGAGATGTCGGCCGTGCCGAGCGCTGCGCGGCGCAGGTCGGGTGGGGTGGCCGGGCGGGTGTTCTCGGGTTCGGGCAAGGCGGGGCCCTTCTGCTGGGGGAGGCAGAATCGGAAACCTAAAGGCTTTCGGTTTGCGGCAATGTAGCCTCCGGTTTCGGAGTACGGGAAGACCTGACGACGACCTCACGGCGGGAGAACACCGATGGCACGGCCGCGCACCCCCCTGCTCGACCGGCAGCGGATCGCCGCGACCGCCCTGCAACTGGTCGCGGAGCAGGGCGAGTTCAGCGTTCCGCAGATCGCCCGGGCGCTCGGGGTGCAGACCGGGTCGGTGTACCACCACGTGGACGGCCGGGCGGGGGTGATCGAGCTGATACGGGAGCTGGTGTGCGACCTGATCGCCGGCGACGCCCTGACCCCGACCGAGGGGACCCCCTGGGACCGCGCCCTGGAGGCGTGGGCGCGCTCCTACCGGGCCGCCTTCGCCGCCTACCCCCGGGCCATCCCGCTGCTGATGACCAACCCGGTGCGGGCCCCGAAGGTCCTCGCCCAGTACGAGCACGCGGTGGCGCTGCTGCGGGAGGCCGGGTTCGCCGAGCCGGACGTGATGCCGCTGCTGACCGCCCTGGAGAACCTGATCCTGGGCTCGGCCCTGGACCTGGCGGCCCCCGAGGCCATGTGGGAGCCGACGGCGCAGACCCCGCTGCTGGCCGGCGCCCTGGCGGCGGTGGGGCCGGGGCGCCGCGCGGACGCGGCCTTCGACCTGGCCCTGGCGGCGTTCCTCGCGTATGCCCGCACGCTGCGGGTCGCGGAGTCGTAGGCTGCGTGGAAACGATCTTTCTGGAGGTTCGTCCGCATGGCTGTCGTCCACCGCACCACCATGACCCCCGGCAAGCTGGAACTCGTGGCGTCGTGGCTGCCGTCGCAGGCCTGGTACGAGGGGCGGCCCGGCCGGGCCCCTGAGCTGATGAAGGCGGGCGGCTTCCGGCTGGACGACCCCGAGGGCGAGGTCGGCATCGAGTTCATGGTGGTCACCGACACGGCGGACGCGGCGGCCCCGGTCACGTACCACGTCCCCCTGACCTACCGGGGCGCCCCGCTGCCCGGCGGAGACGCGGCCCTCGTCGGCACGTCGGAGCACGGCATCCTGGGCACCCGCTGGGTCTACGACGCGGCCCAGGACCCGGTCGCGCTGGCCCAACTCCGCGCGCTGCTGCGGGGCGAGGCGGTCCCGCAGGACCAGAGCGCGAGCGACACCCCGGACCCGACGGTCGTGGTGGTCGCGGGCGAGGAGGGCCCGGAGCTGACGGTCGCCCGCGTCCTGCGCGCGGACGCCCCGGCGGACGCCCCGGCGGACGCCCCGGCGGACGCCCCGGCGGGCCCGGGCACCCATGTCACGGCGACCTGGCAGGACGCGGACGGCAAGCCGGCCCGGGCGGTGTTCGCGGCCCTGCGTACGTGAAATCGACTGGCGGCCCGCTCCCCCACGGACGATCATGCGACGCATGAGCGACCAACCCGCACGCTGGACCCAGGCCACCGTCTACCCCGACATGTGGGCCGACCCGGACGACGACCCCCGTAACAACGAGGCGAGTCCGGAGGGCGAACTGGCAACGCTCCAGGACTTCCTGGTGAACTACCGCCGGACCCTGCTGATGAAGTGCGAGGGCCTGGACCCGGAGCAACTGGCCCTCCGTTCGGTCCCGCCGTCGACGATGTCGCTGCTCGGGCTCCTCCGCCACCTCGCCGAGGTGGAACGGGACTGGCGCACGTGGATCACCGAGGTGCCGCTGCCGAGCCTCTACGGCCATCCCGACGGGGACTTCAACGGCGCCGTCGCCGACCAGGCCGTGGTCGACGCCGCGTACGCGGACCTGGCGCGCGAGCAGGCCGAGACCGACGCCCTGCTCGCCCAGTACCCGGATCTGGGCGTGCGCGTGGGGAAGGACGGAACCTCCATACGCGAGCTGATGGTCCACGGCATCGAGGAGTACGCCCGCCACTGCGGGCACGCCGACCTGCTGCGCGAGTGCGTCGACGGACGGGTGGGGCAGTGACGGGGGCCGGGCGCTAGCCACCGTCGGGTGGGCCGGCCCTTTCTCAGCCGAGGGCGTCGAGCAGCAGCTTCGCGGCCACCGTCGCCCCGTCGGTGCGGACCGTGCCGGCCACGGCGGTCGCCCGCGCGCGGGTCCCGGGGGTCAAAGCGGTCCTGAGCGCGGCCGACAGGGACTCCACCGTCGGGGTCGGGCCGTCGTGCGCCGCGCCGACGCCCAGGCCGGCGACGCGATCGGCCCAGTAGGGCTGGTCCGCGCCCTGGGGGACGACCACCTGGGGCGCTCCGGCCTGCGCGGCCGTGGTCGTCGTGCCCGCGCTGCCGTGGTGCACGACGGCGGCCGCCCGGCGGAAGAGCGCCTGCTGGTTGACCTCGCCGACGGCGAAGCAGTCGTCCTGGTCGTCGACCGGGGCCAGTTCGGCCCAGCCTCGGGCGATGACGGCGCGGCGGCCCTGCGCGCGGACCGCCTCGATCGCCGCCTTGGCGAACTCCTGCGGTGCGCCGAGGGGCTGGCTGCCGAAGCCCACGTAGACCGGTGCCGGGCCGGCGTCCAGGAAGGCCGACAGGCCAGCCGGGAGGGGGCGTTCGTCGGGCAGGGTCCACGCGCCGGTCTGCACCACGTCGAGGCCCGTCGGCTGCCACGGGGAGAGCACCGGGTCCGTGGCGAGCCACGGCTGGTCGCTGAAGGCGTAGTCGCGGACGTTGTCCAGCGGCGGCAGGCCGACCGCCGCCCGGCGGGTGTTGACCGCCTCGCCGAACATCGTGTTCGCGAGCTGCGCGTCCAGGTCCCACAGCGCCCGGTTGTCGGCCACGCCCTCCGGCAGCGGCCGGCCCCGCCGCCCGGGCGGCCTGCGGTGCGGCGACGGGAGGGCGACGGGCTGGTGGCTCGCGTGCACGTAGCGGATGCCCAACTGATCGGCCACCGAACGCGCGCAGGCCGTGACCGGCAGCGGGCCGGTCGCCACCAGCGCGTCACACCCCTCGGCGGCCTCGGCGACCGTGCCGAACTGTACGTCCATCAACGCGGCGGCCCGCTCGGCCAGTCCGGCCGCGGACCCCGGCGTCACGGTGGTCACGAGCGGGCGGACCGGAGCACCGGCCGGCACCGTCTCCACGCCCACCCCGGCGAACCGCTCCACGAACTCCTCGTCCGGCGGCGCGCACACCCGCACCTCCGCGCCGAGCTCCCGCAACCGCACCGCGAGCCCGACCATCGGCTCGACGCTTCCCCGCGACCCGTACGTCGACAACACCACACGCATTGCGCAACTCCCCGTTCGTTCACAGGCTCTGACTGGCCTGGAGCAGCGATTGTGCCGTGCGAAGTGGATCTTGCCGCAAGGCCGGAGCACCCCTCTCCTCGCGATGTGCCCCAGGTCACATTCACCGAGCCGATGAGTTCGCCCGGCCCCCTCGGTCATACAGGCAAACGAGATTCCAGCGCCGTGACCCGGCCCCCGGGCGATGCGGCGAACGAGGAAGGCATGCCATGAGCCACGCGATCAGCGCCTCCACCGCCCCCGCCACCACCTCCGGCCTCCCCGCCGCGGCCGCGACCCGGCCGGCGGCGCGGACGCTGCTGAACTGCGCCGCCGCGGCGGGCCCGGTGTTCCTGGGCGTGGGGATCACCCAGGGCCTCACGCGCGAGGGGTTCGACTTCACCCGCAACGCCATCAGCCAGCTGAGCCTCGGCGGCCTGGGCTGGATCCAGGTGACCGGCTTCTTCGTCGCGGGCGCACTGATGATCGCGGGCGCGGTCGGGTTGCGGCGGGCGATGACCGAGGGGCCCGGCCGCCGCGCGGCGCCGTGGCTGGTCGGGGTGTTCGGCGCCTCGTTCCTGGTCAGCGGGGTGTTCGCCGCCGATCCAGGTGCCGGGTTCCCCGTCGGCACCCCCGAATCCTCGACCCCCGCGCTGAGCGCGCACGGCGCGGTCCACATGGCCGCCGGCATGGTCGGCTACCTCGCGCTGTGCGCCGCGTTCCTCTTCCTGGCCCGCCACTTCGCCGCGCGGCGGCAGCGGGGCTGGGCGATCGCCTGCCGCCTGCTCCCGGTGGGCGTCCTCGCCGGATTCGCCGGATCCGCGGCCTCCGTACTGGCCTTCACGGCCGGAGCGGCCCTCGGCCTCGCGGGGCTCAGCGCCGTGGCCCTGCGCCTGGCGCGCCGGTAGCCGAGCGCCAACGCCCTCGTCGCCCACTCCCTGGCCGAGGACAAGGCGAAGCAGGCCGCACCGGCCACCACCGCGGGGCGGTCCGCAGCTGTGCACCTACCGGCCGAAGGCGGAGGCGGAGGCCCAGGAGATCCGGCGAGTCCGCTCAGCGACGGGGGAAGGACTCCCGGAGGTAGGCGTCGATGCGGGCGGTGAGCGCCGCCTGGTCCTCGGTCTCCTCGTACTTGAGGGCGAGCGGGGCCACCTGGCTGCCCGGGCAGACGTCGAGTTCGGACTCCAGGGCGACCAGCATCAGCTCGACCGTGCCCAGCCGGTAGTCGGCGGGGGCCTGCATCTCGATCTCCTGCCACCAGCCCACTTCCTGGCGCGCGCTGGCGCGACCGGCCTTCACCTCCGCCTGACGGTGCCGGAAACCGAGGTCCTCGAAGGCCTGGAAGACGGCGGCCTGCGCGGGCAGGGCATGGACTTCGAGCAGGTCCTCGTCGCTCCGGTCCACCGCACGCTCGATGGCGAGTTCGGTGACCACAGCGCAGTGTGCACCCTTGAGGCCGCGTCCGCCGATGTGGGTGAGGGGCATGCCCAGCGGGATGTCGAACACGGCCTGTTCCGTGCGGACCTCACCGGCACGCAAGATGAAGAACCCCACCGGGACCTGCCGGGCCACGGAATGCATGTACCGGACCTCGGCCTCGCCCTGCGTCTCGAACCGCACCGCCAGCGTCACGGCGAGCCGGTCCACCTCCACGTCGACGTCCCCGCCCCGGACGGTGACCGTCGCCGTCACCCGGCCTCCCGGGCTGACCCGGTCCTGGTCGAGTACCGTCTCGACCTCCGGCGCCCCCACCCCGAGTGCACTGAGGAACTTGCGGAACGCCATGGTGAACCCCCTGCTACCGATGCCGATTTCAGAGCAGGGTACCGGCCTGGTCAGCGGGCGTACGAGCCGATGCCGACCAGGCAGTAGACGTACTGGTTGATCACGCTGCCGTTCAGCGTGTAGCGGTAGGAGAACGCGTACTCCGTCTTGGGGTTGTCGTTGCACTGGTCGAGGTCCGAGGTCATGGGAATGCTCTCGATCACCCGGTAGTGCGCGTCGGACGCCGAGCAGGGGACCTCCTCCACGCCGCTGACGCGCTGGGCCGTCGTCGAGTCCGGGAGGTCCCCGTTGAGGCAGGTGCCCTTGTCGAAGGGGCTGGGGGCCGCCTCGGGAGTGGAGGAGTAGGAGGGGGCCGCGGGCTCGGTGGACGCCGAATAGGTCGGGGTGGCGGCGTACGTGGGGGTGGCGGCGTAGGTGGGGTAGGGGTCGGCCGAGTACGAGGAAGTCGCAGTGGGTTCAGCGGCCTTGTTGTCGCCCCCGCCCCCGTCGTCACCGTTGCTCAGTACGACGAAGCCGAGGATCAGGGCCGCGGCGACTCCGACCGCCACCAGACAGCCGCGGGCACCCGACGCGGGCGCCTGGCCGGGCGGCCGGGCCGGTCCGGGCACCGCCGGGCCGAACGCCGTGGGCGTGGGCGTGGGCGTGGGCATCGTCGGCGGGGCCTGGGCCGCCGCCCCGGCCACCCGGATCCGGAGCGACACCTCCTCGGCCCCGACCCGGGTCCGGACGAGCTCGCCGTCCCGGCAGGGCGGGATGCGCAGGCGCGCCGGGCCGGTCGGCAGGGTGTGTTTGAGGATCACCCCGAAGGCGGCCTGTTGCGGGGTGAGCGTTATCTCGATCTCCTGCGACGACACCAACTGCTCCATGGGGTGAGGGTGGTGCGGAGGCGGTCTGACGGTCCGCAGGAATTGTGCCCGTTACACGCAGGCTGACGCAGAGGTTCCGCAAGACGTCTCCCCCACCGGGCAACCGAATCCGAACGGACGGTGGTCAAGAAGGCGAAGGGGGTGGCGATGC
Source organism: Streptomyces sp. NPDC091371 (assembly GCF_040684275.1). Classification (NCBI taxonomy): domain Bacteria; kingdom Bacillati; phylum Actinomycetota; class Actinomycetes; order Kitasatosporales; family Streptomycetaceae; genus Streptomyces; species Streptomyces sp. NPDC091371. Next base: position 94,107 of record NZ_JBFBFP010000005.1, on the reverse strand, counting down.
ACGCCGAGCAAGAAGCTCATTTCCAGTCGTTCGTGGCCGCACGCTGGAGTCACCTGGTGCGGACCGCGTACCTGCTCACCGGCGATCCGCACGACGCGGAGGACGTGACCCAGACCGCGCTGGCGAAGGCGTACCGGTCCTGGCGGCGGGTGTCGCGCATGGACAGCCCGGAGGCGTACGTGCGCCGGATGCTGGTCAGCTGCAACAGCGACCGGTTCCGCAAGCGCCGGGTCGCCGAGCGGCTGACGGACGCCGTGCCGGACACGTCGGTGCGCGACAACGCCGTGGTGTGGGCCGACGAGCGCAGCGTCCTGATGGACGCACTGGCGGGGCTGCCGCCCCGGCAGCGGGCGGTCGTGGTCATGCGGTACTGGGAGGACCTCTCCGAGGCCGAGACCGCCGACGTACTGGGGTGCTCCCCCGGCACGGTCAAGAGCCAGGCCGCCAAGGCCCTGGCCAAACTGCGCACTTGTCCCGGGCTGGACCAGTTCGCGACGAGCACGACGAGCACGACGAGCACGACGAACGAGAGGGCGGTCCTGTGAACGGGCGGGATGACTTCGAGCTGAACCTGCGCGGGCGGATGGCCCGGGACGCGGCGGCCATGCGGCCCGCGACCGCCCCGTACCCGGAGATCGTCCGGCAGGGCCGCGTGGAGCAGCGCCGGCGCAGGCTGGCGGTCGCCGGGGCGGCGCTGGTCGTGCTGGCCCTCGTACCGGCCACGGCCATCGCCCTCACCCTCGGCAACGGGCCCGCCGACCGGGTGTCCGTGGCGGGCGGCGGCCCCGACCCGAGCGCATCGAGCTCGACCCCGCAGTCCCCGCAGTCCCCGCCGCCGCCCACCGGGCCGGCCGGCCCCGCGACTCCCGGGCAGCTCGCCGACGGGATCACGCTCGGGGATGCGGCCGCCGGCCTGGAGAAGTGCCTTGCGTTCAACGCGAAGCACCTCAACACGTCGGCGGGTTCGGCACCGCGGCAGGAGTTGGGCAAGGCCTCCGACTACCGGATCCTGCTCGCGCAGCGCAGCACGGGCAACGACAACAGCCCGGGCGACGGGCAGTACGTCGTCGCCGTCAAGGACTCGTCCCCATCGATCCGGCTCATCTGCAACATCAAGGGCGGCCAGGCGAGCGGCCTGAACACGTCCGGCGGCGGCGACGGGCCCCCCGGGGACCGGGCCGTCCAGCCGGACATCAACGGCGGCAAGCTCTACCTCCAGCGCCTGTCCTCGGAAGGCCCGTGGAAGCTGCCCTACCGCTGGGGCAGCATCGGCACCGTCGACTCCCGCGTGGCCCGGGTCACCGTGACCTACGGCGGCGCCACCGTCGAAGCCGCCCTCGACCACGGCTGGTTCGCCGCGACCGGAATCCTGGAGAAGCGGGTCACGCAGGCCCCGCGGATCAAGGGCTACGACGCCCAGGGCAAGGAGATCTACGACTCCGACCAGGACAAGTACTACGACAAGCCCATCCCGTAGCCCCACCCCCGGCACCCGGGCCTTCGCCGCCGTACAGGGGTCGGCGGCGAGGGCCCGGTAAAGCGAGAGCCCGCCACGGGCGGGGGCTACGCCCCGTAGAACAGCTCGTCCACCACCGCGCGGGCGCGGCGCGTGATGCGGCGGTAGTCGTCCAGCATCTCGCCGACCGTGCCCTCCGCGTAGCCGAGGTAGCGGCCCACCGCCGCCAGTTCCCGGGCTTCGGAGGGGAACGTGTCCCCGGCGCGGCCGCGGACCAGCATGACCGCGTTGCGGACGCGGGTGGCCAGGACCCAGGCCTCGTCGAGGATCTGGGCCTCCTCGGTCGGGATCAGGCCGGCCGCGTGGGCGGCGGCCAGGGCCTGGCGGGTGCGGGTGGTGCGCAGGCCCGGTTCGGCCCAGGCGTGCCGCATCTGGAGGAGCTGGACGGTCCACTCGACGTCGCTGAGGCCGCCGCGGCCGAGTTTGGTGTGGAGCGTCGGGTCGGCGCCGCGCGGCAGGCGTTCGGATTCCATGCGGGCCTTGAGGCGGCGGATCTCGCGGACCGCGTCCTCGCCGAGGCCCTCCATCGGGTAGCGCAGCGGGTCGATGAGGTCGATGAAGCGGCTGCCCAGGTCGGCGTCGCCGGCCACCGGTTCGGCGCGCAGCAGGGCCTGGCTCTCCCAGGTGAGGGACCAGCGGCGGTAGTAGGCGGCGTAGGAGGAGAGCGTGCGGACCAGGGGGCCGGAGCGGCCCTCGGGGCGCAGGTCGGCGTCGATGAGCAGCGGCGGGTCGGCGGTGGGGAGCTGGAGGAGCCTGCGCATTTCGGCGATGACGGTCTGGGCGGCCTTGGCGGCCTCCTGTTCGTCGACGCCCTCGCGGGGCTCGTGGACGAAGAGGACGTCGGCGTCGGAGCCGTAGCCCAGTTCGTGCCCGCCGAAGCGGCCGACGCCGATGACCGCGAAGCGGGTGGGCAGGGTGTCGCCCCAGTGGTCCTGGACGGCGGCGCGCAGGGCGCCGGCGATGGTGGCGGCGGTGAGGTCGGAGACGGCTCCGCCGACCCGGTCGACGAGGGCTCCGTGGTCCTCTTCCGCCGGGCTGTCCTCCGTACCGTACGAGCCGATGATGTCGGCGGCGGCGGTGCGGAAGAGCTCGCGGCGGCGGACCCCGCGCACGGCGGTGACGCCGGCCTCGGCGCTGTCCGCGCGGCCCACGGCGGCCATGACCTCCTGTTCGAGGGCCTCGCGGGTACGGGGCAGGAGGCCTTCGGGGTCGCCGAGCAGGGCGACGGCTTCGGGGGCGCGCATCAGCAGGTCGGGGGCGAGGCGTCCGGCGGACAGCACGCGGGCGAGGTTCTCGGCGGCGGCGCCCTCGTCGCGCAGGAGCCGCAGGTACCAGGGGGTCTTGCCGAGGGCGTCGGAGACCTTGCGGAAGCCGAGCAGTCCGGCGTCCGGGTCGGCGGAGTCGGCGAACCAGCCGAGGAGGACGGGCAGCAGGGTGCGCTGGATGGCGGCCTTGCGGGTGACGCCGGAGGCGAGGGCTTCGAGGTGGCGCAGGGCGGCGGCCGGGTCGGCGTATCCGAGGGCTTCGAGGCGCTGGCCGGCGGCGCGCGGGGAGAGCCGGGTCTCGCCGGGGGCGAGCTGGGCGACGGCGTCGAGCAGCGGCCGGTAGAAGAGCTTCTCGTGCAGGCGCCGGACCACGGAGGCGTGCCGTCGCCAGGCCTTGTTGAGCTCGGCGACGGGTTCGGTGCGCAGGCCGAGCGAGCGGCCGAGGCGGCGCAGGTCGTTCTCGTCCTCGGGGACGAGGTGCGTGCGGCGCAGCCGGTAGAGCTGGATGTGGTGCTCCATGGCGCGCAGGAAGCGGTACGCGTCGTGCAGCTGGGCGGCGTCGGTGCGGCCGACGTAGCCGCCGGCGGCGAGGGCGTGGAGGGCGTCGAGGGTGGTGCCGGAGTGCAGGGTGGCGTCGTGGCGGCCGTGCACGAGCTGGAGGAGCTGGACGGCGAACTCGACGTCGCGCAGGCCGCCGGGGCCGAGTTTGAGTTCGCGGTCGACCTGGGCGGCGGGGATGTTGTCGACGACGCGGCGGCGCATCTTCTGCACGTCGGCGACGAAGTTCTCGCGTTCGGCGGCCTGCCACACGAGCGGGCTTATGGCCTCGATGTACTGGGCGCCGAGGTCGGGGTCGCCGGCGACGGCACGGGCCTTGAGGAGGGCCTGGAACTCCCAGGTCTTGGCCCAGCGCTGGTAGTAGGCCAGGTGGGAGGCGAGGGTGCGGACGAGGGGGCCGTTGCGGCCCTCGGGGCGGAGGTTGGCGTCGACGGGCCAGATGGTGCCCTCGACGGTGGTCTCGGAGCAGATCCGCATGAGGTGGGAGGCGAGGCGGGTGGCGGCCTGGAGGGCCTTGGCCTCGTCGGCTCCGTTGGTGGCGTTGGGGGCGTCCCCGACGAAGATGACGTCGACGTCGGAGACGTAGTTGAGCTCGTTGCCGCCGCACTTGCCCATCGCGATGACGGCGAGGCGGCACTGGGCGGCGTCGTCGGGCGCGGCGGCGCTCGCGATGCGCAGGGCCGCGCGGAGGGTGGCGGTGGCGAGGTCGGCGAGCTCGGCGGCGGTCTGGGCGACGTCGATGGTGCCGCAGACGTCGCGGGCGGCGATGGAGAGCAGGCAGCGGCGGTAGGCGACGCGCAGGGCGACGGGGTCGTGGGCGTCGGCCAGCCCGCGTTCGAAGTCGGCGAGCCCGGGGTGCAGGTCGGCCGCCTCGTAGGTGACCAGGGCCTGCCAGTCCCGGGGGTGGCGGGCGAGGTGGTCGCCGAGCGCCTCGGAGGCGCCGAGTACGCCGAGGAGGCGGTCGCGCAGGGGTTTCGCGGCGACGAGGGTGTCGAGGAGCAGGGGCCGCTCGTCCGGGGTCTGCGCCTCGGCGAGCCGTACGAGCCCGAGGAGCGCGAGGTCGGGGTCCGCGGTCGCGCCGAGGGCGTCGAGGAGCACCGGATCGGTGCGTACGGAGGCCAGCGCGTCGTTCTCCAGCAGCCGGGCGGCGGTCTGGGGGTCGGTGAACCCGCTGCGGAGCAGTTGGATGAAGGTGCTGCTCCTGCGTCCCGGGACCGTCATCCCGCCGCCTCCTGGATCGTCGCTGCCGGTCGGCTGGCGCCGCCTGCTGTCGCGGTCTACTGCCGGTCGGCCGGCCGCCGTCTGCCTGGGGCGAGCCTAGCCGGAGCTGCGTTCGAGGCACGGGATGATCGAGGACGTATCATGGGTCGACTTATCGGATTATCCGAATGTTTATGGCTACATGGGGCCAGCTCCCCGCCATCCGGCCAGGAGGAGCCCCCATGCCCGACGCCGCCCGGCAGGACGCCACGGGCCCGGCGCGCCCCGACGGCGCCCGGACCACCCGTCGGCGTGGCGGACCTCTCACCCAGCCCGGCACCGGGCGCCGGCGCCGCCGCTCCGGCGGAGCCGGGGAACCGGACGCCACGGGCCCGGAGCGGGCCGGGGCCGTGGAGCGGGCCGGGGCCCGGGAACGGGCCGGGGACGCGCGCCCGGCCGCCGGGCGCGGCCGCCGCAGGCGGGCCAAGGGCTCCGCGGGCGCCGGGCCCGCCGCGCCGGGTGGGCGTCGCGGCGCCGGGGCGGCCGGGCGCGAGGGCGAGTCCTCGTACGACCAGGCTCAGGCCGGCGGGCGCGGCAGGCGTCGGCGTGGGAGCGCGGGCGGGGCCGGGGTCGGGGTGGTTCCGCCGGGGCCGGGCGCACGCCGGGGCACCTCCTCGGACGCCGGACGTTTCCAGGGGTCGGAGGGCCGGGCAGGGGTTGCGTCCGGCGCCCTGCGGGGGCGCCCCGGCACACACCCGACCCCGTCGGAACCGGCTGGCTCCCACGGGGGCCGGGACGGCGGCGGTCACGGGCGCGGCGGTTCCCGTGGGGGCCGCGGGAACGGTGACGGCAACCGCGGGCGGCGGCAGCCGCGTCACCACTGGTCCGGGCTCGTCAAGGGGGTCGCGTTCCTCGCCGCCACCGTCGCCGGGAGCATGCTCGTGCTGCGCGGCAACGACGCCCTCGACCGGCTCGACCACCCCGTCGGCCCCGACAGCCAGGCCTCCGCCCCCGCGGCCGCGGCCGACGCGCCCGACCCCGGGCGGGTGCTGCAGATCGTCGCGCATCCCGATGACGACCTCTACTTCATGAACCCGGACCTGCGCTATTCCATAGCCGCCGGCCACCCTGTGACCACGGTCTACCTCACCTCCGGCGAAGCCGACGGCATCAACGCCGGCGCCGCCAACGAGAAGAGCACCCGGCCCGACAAGCCCGCCTACGCCGAGGCCCGCCAGAACGGCATACGCGCCGCCTACGCCCGGATGGCCACCGGCGACCGCTCCAGCGCCTGGAAGCGCACCGTCGTGCCCACCAAGGGCGGCGGGCACGCCGAGGTCGACGTCCTCGTCGCCAAGCCCGAGGTCAACCTCGTCTGGCTGCAGATGCGCGAGGCCGGGAACGTCTACATGGACGTCCCCGACAGCCTCCACGGCCTGTGGGACGGCAGGGTCCCCCGCCTGGAGTCGATGCTCGCCTCCGGCACCCCGGTCAAGCAGCGGTTCACGTACACGAAGGAGCAGGTCGTCCAGGCCCTTGTCGGGGTACTGGAGCAGTACAAGCCGACGACGATACGGATGCAGGACCCGACCCCCGGCCGCTACCCCGACACCAAGCGGTACACCGACCACCAGGACCACTTCTACGGCGCCCGCTTCGTGCAGCTGGCCACCGCCGCGTACGCGAAGGACGTCAAGGACCGCCCGCACTTCGCGCTGCAGAACTACATCGGCTACTTCAACGGCTCCCTCCCCAGCGCCCTGGACCCCGACGAGGCCAAGGCGAAACTGGACATCCTGGACACGTACGCCTGGCTCGACCGGCAGAACCACTGCGGCAGCGCCGCCGGCTGCGGCGACCTCAAGGTCGCCGACCACCCCGGGGGCAACCGGTGGACGGAGACCGTCAACTACGCCCGCGGCAACAGCACCTCCTGGCTGGCCTCCGACGAGGACCACGGGCTGTGGGCCTTCAAGGTGCTCGACGGCCAGGTCGCCGTCTGGCACCGCGCGGGTCTCGTCGGCCGCTGGACCGGGCCCACCCTGCTGCCGGGCACCGGGATGGACCCGGGCGTGTCCACCGTCACCCTCCGGGACGGCCGGATAGCCGCCTTCGGCACCCGCACCTCCTTCGGGGCGAAGCCCGCGGACTACACGCGCGAGGTCGTGTACGCCGTCCAGAAGCAGCCCGGCTCGGAGGAGTTCGGGGCGTGGCAGTCGCTGGGCACGCCGGAGACCGCCGACGAGACGTGGACCTCCGACATCAGCGCCCCCGCCGTCTCGGTCGACGGCACCGGGCAGCTGGCCGCGTACGTCCGCGACGGCTCGTACACGCTGCGCGGCAGGGTGCAGCGCGCGGACGGCGGCTGGGGCCCGTGGGAGAGGTACGGCGGCACCGACCTGCACGGCACCCCGGCGACCGCGACCGACGGCGCCGGGCGGCGCATGGTGTTCTCCGCGACCTCCAAGACGGTGCTGGGCTGGGTGCAGCCGGAGCCGGGCGCCCCGCTGGGCCCGGCGACCGCCACCGGGCTGCCGGACACCACGCTCCCGCTGACGGCGGCGGGCCGCGAGGGCGGGGTGCGGCTGTGGTTCCGCAAGCCCGGATCGGGCAATGTCCGCACCGCCCTCGTCACCGGCGACGGCGGGCTGAAAGTGAACAACCTCACGGACCTCGGCGGCCTCCAGGGCTTCGGCTCGGTGACGGCGAGCGGGCACGTGCTGGCGGGCCGCTCGGCGGGCGGGCAGCTGGGCTCGGACGTCGGGTGGGGCCGGCCGTGGGAGCGTTCGCCGCTGATGTTCGTGGGCGCCCCGTCCTCCACGATGACCGGGAAGGGCATGGTCAACCTGGCCGTGGTCGGGCTCGACGCGCGCCTGTACGTGACCTCCTCGCCGGACGCTCCGGGCGCGCGGCTGGCGCCGTGGCTGCCGGTGGGCCCGCGCAACGCGGCGCCGTGAGGACCCCCTCGTAAAACCGCCCTTTAGGGGCATAAGCCGCATTCTCTACGATAAGTCACCCAACACCCCATTCCAGGCGGCTGATTGGTCCATGGGGCGGAACAACTCCGTCCACATCTCGGGCACATATAGGTACCAAAAACTCCACAGGGCACAATCACTTCCGGTCTCTTTCGGAAAGTGGCAGTCATCGGCGAAACCGGTGAACCAAGTTCCCCGATTTGGCCTCTCTCTGACTGCTCAGCGGTTTTTCCCGCCCGGAACGACCCCCAAGGCGTGACCGATGCCCATCACCCGCCGCCGCTTCGCGGCCCTGCTCACGGTGCTCACCGCGGGCACCACCGGCGTGCTCGCCGTGGCCTCCGCCCAGCAGACCTCCGCCGAGGTCACCCGGACCGAGGGTCCGGCCGCCGTGCTGCCCGCGAGCGTCACCGCCGGATCGGTCGTCCAGGTCGTCGCCCACCCCGACGACGACCTCTTCTTCATGAACCCCGACCTCAGCCGCTCGCTGATGTCCGGCACCCCGGTCACCACCGCCTACCTGACCTCCGGCGAGGCCGACGGCGTGAACCGCGCCAACGGCGGCGCCGCCAAGGACCCGGACCAGCCCTCGGACCGCGCCCACTACGCGGAGGCCCGGCAGAACGGCATACGCTCCGCCTACGCGCAGATGGCCACCGGCGACCGCACCAGCGCGTGGCGCCGTACGGTCATACCCACGGCCGGCGGCGGACAGGCCGAGCTCGACGTCCTCATCGCGAAGCCCCACGTCAACCTGGTCTGGCTGCAGCTGCGCGAGGCCCGCAGCACCGGCGGGGACAACCCCGACAGCCTGCGCGGCCTGTGGAACGGGCGGATACCGGCGCTGGCGTCCCAGCTGACCTCCGCAACCCCGGTCAAGCAGCAGTTCACGTACACCAAGGACCAGCTGATACAGACGATATCCGGGGTCCTGGAGCGGTACCGGCCGACGACGATACGCATGCAGGACCCGACGCCCGGCCGGTACGGGGACACCGGCAGGTACACCGACCACCAGGACCACATGTACGCCGCCCGCTTCGCGCAGGCCGGCGCCGCCGCCTACGCCGAGCGCGTCACGGACCGTCCGCACTTCTCCGTGCAGAACTACCTCGGCTACCACAACGGCACCCTCCCGCACGCGCTGGACCCGCAGACCGCCGAGACCAAGACCGGCTTCCTGAAGACCTACGCCTGGCACGACGGCGAGAACTACTGCGGCAGCCCCTCCGGCTGCGGCGACCGGAAGGTCGCGGGCAATCCGACCGGCAAGAACTGGGCGCAGTCGCTGCGCTACAGCCGCGGCGACCTCACCTCCTGGATGACGGAGGGCACGCCCGGGCGGCTCTGGGCGTTCGCCACCCTCGACGGGCAGACCGCGTACTGGACCCGGGCCCCCGGCGGCACCTGGGCCGGCCCGGCACTCCTCCCCGGCACGGGCATCGACCCGGGCGCGAGCACCGCCCGCCTCCCCGACGGCCGCGTCGCCGTCCTGGCCACCCGCACCACCCTCGGCCCCGTACCCGTCGAGTACCGGCGCGAGGTCGTGTACGCCGTCCAGTCCGCGCCCGACGGCCCGTTCGGGCCCTGGCAGTCGCTCGGCACCCCCGAGGGGGCCGACGAGGAGGGCACCTCGGCGATCAGCTCCCCCTCGGCCGGCGTGGACGCGGACGGCCGCGTCACCGTCTACCTCCGCGACTCCCGCCGCACCCTGCGCGCCACCACCCAGCAGCCGGACGGCGGCTTCTCGGCCTGGCACCGGCTGGGCGGCGAGGACCTGCAGAGCGACCCGGTGACGGCCGTCGACTCCGCCGGGCGGCGCCACGTGTACGCCACCACCACGAAGTCGGTCCTGGCCTGGACCCAGCCCACCCCGGGCGCCCCGCTGCAGGGCCCCTTCGAGACGGCCCTGCCCGCCACGACGGTCCCCCTGACGGCGACCCCGGACGGCGCGGGCGTCCGCCTGTACTTCCGCCGCCCCGACTCGGGGGTCGTCCGCACGGCCCTGGTCACGGCGGGCCCCGGCAAGCCCCAGGTCTCCAGCGTCACGGAGGCCGGCGGCCGGGCCGGCTACGGCGCGGTCGGCGTCGCGGGCCGCCTCGTCTCGGGCCGCGCGGACACCGGCACGATCAGCACCACGGGCCTCGGCGGCCCGCCGGCCTGGACGGAATCCGCGATGCTCTATGCGGGCGCCCCGGGCGCGGTCCTCGAACTCTCGGGCACCACGACGGCGGTCCTGGGCCTCGACGCCCAACTCCACATCACCACCACCCCCCGCCCCCCGGCCACCCCCGTCTGGCACCGCGCGGTCCGCTGAGACCCGCACGACGCGAAGGGGCCGACGGTCGATGACCGCCGGCCCCTTCGCGTTCGCACCGCCGAACCGCGGCTACAGCACCGGGAGGTTCTTGCGCAGCTCGAAGGCGGTGACCTCCGAGCGGTATTCCTCCCACTCCTGCTTCTTGTTGCGCAGGAAGAAGTCGAAGACGTGCTCGCCGAGGGTTTCGGCGACCAGTTCGCTGCGTTCCATCAGGGCGATGGCCTCGCCCAGGTTCTGCGGGAGGGGCTCGATGCCCATCGCGCGGCGTTCCGCGTCGGAGAGGGCCCAGACGTCGTCGTCGGCGCCCGCCGGGAGTTCGTAGCCCTCCTCGATGCCCTTGAGGCCGGCCGCCAGGAGGACGGCGTACGTGAGGTAGGGGTTGGCGCCCGAGTCGATCGAGCGGACCTCGACGCGGGAGGAGCCCGTCTTGCCCGGCTTGTACATCGGGACGCGGATCAGGGCCGAGCGGTTGTTGTGGCCCCAGCAGATGTACGAGGGGGCCTCGCCGCCGGAGCCGGCGGTGCGGGAGGAGCCGCCCCAGATGCGCTTGTAGGAGTTGACCCACTGGTTGGTGACCGCCGCGGTTTCGGCGGCGTGCTTGAGGAGGCCCGCGATGAAGGAGCGGCCGACCTTCGAGAGCTGGTACTCGGCGCCCGACTCGTAGAAGGCGTTGCGGTCGCCCTCGAAGAGGGAGAGGTGGGTGTGCATGCCCGAGCCGGGGTACTCGGAGAACGGCTTCGGCATGAAGGTGGCCTGGACGCCCTGTTCGAGGGCGACCTGCTTCATGACCAGGCGGAAGGTCATGATGTTGTCGGCCGTGGACAGCGCGTCGGCGTAGCGGAGGTCGATCTCCTGCTGGCCGGGGGCGCCCTCGTGGTGGCTGAACTCCACCGAGATGCCCATGGATTCGAGCATCGTGATCGCCTGGCGGCGGAAGTCCATGCCCACGTTCTGCGGAGTGTGGTCGAAATAGCCCGAGTTGTCCGCCGGGACCGGGCGGGTGCCGTCCAGCGGCTTGTCCTTCAGCAGGAAGAACTCGATCTCCGGGTGGGTGTAGAAGGTGAAGCCCAGGTCGGAGGTCTTGGCCAGGATGCGCTTGAGGACGAAGCGCGGGTCCGCGAAGGACGGGGAGCCGTCCGGCATCAGGATGTCGCAGAACATCCGGGCGGTCCCGGGGGCCTCCGCGCGCCACGGCAGTATCTGGAAGGTGCTCGGGTCCGGCTTGGCGATCATGTCGGACTCGTAGACCCGCGCGAAGCCCTCGATCGCGGAGCCGTCGAAGCCGATCCCCTCGTCGAAGGCCTGCTCCAGCTCGGCGGGGGCGACCGCGACGGACTTGAGGAAGCCCAGTACGTCGGTGAACCACAGGCGCACGAAGCGGATGTCGCGCTCCTCAAGCGTCCGGAGGACGAATTCCTGCTGCTTGTCCATGCCTTCATCCTCGCAGTTCAGACGGCCTGTGCACCACCTCCCCGAGGGGCGGGCCACAGTCTGGCCGGCCCAGTATCGCCAGCGGTGGTTTCCGCCACATTACGCACCCCGGAAAGCTCATGGCACCCCCGCACTGACCTCCGGCCCGTCATGAGCATTACCATCTGCGCCCATGGGGGGCCGGCAGTACACGCAGCGGGGGCGGCAAGGACGTCCGCCGCTCCGGCGTGCCGTCCGTCTGACGGCTTTCTGGGGTCTGGTCGGGGCGCTGCTGGCGGTGCTGTTCCTCTGTGCGCGGCCCGGTGGGACCGACCGCGTGGTCGAGGCGCGGGCGCACGCCGTCTGCGTGTCGCCGTACGACCTGCCCGGCTGCTCCCCCCTCGCGCACGCGATGCCGGGCGTGCTCCCCGCGCCGCCGCCCACCGCGGTACCGGCCGGCGGTGAGCCGCCGGCTCCCGCCCGGGCCTGCGGGGCGGGGTCGACGCGGCCGCCCGAGCCGCTCGCACGGGCTCCCGACCTGCATGTGCTCCAGGTGCTGCGGACCTGACGGGTCCGGTTTCGCCGCTCCATCCACCCCCCTCAGCCAAAGGAACCAGGGCACATGTCCAGCAGGACCACCAACAGCACCGACCCGCAGTCCCGCCAGGCGCGGATAGCCGAGATGCGCAGGGCCGAGAAGGCGCGCGAGCGGCGCGTGAAGGCCATCACGATCACCCTCTCCACGGCCATCGTCGCCGGCCTCGTCGGCTTCGGCGCCTGGGTGCTGATCGACCAGAAGCAGACCGAGAAGCGCAAGCAGCAGGCCGCGGAGAAGCTCCTCAAGGAGCAGCAGGAGCTCCGCAAGCAGCCCATCGAGGGCGAGACGGTCGCCGACGCGAAGACGCTGGGCCGCAACCACGTCGAGACCCCGGTGAAGTACGAGACGAACCCGCCGGTCGGCGGTGACCACCACCCCCGCTGGATGAACTGCAACGGCGACGTCTACAAGAGCGCGGTCCCCGAGGTGAACGCCGTGCACTCGCTGGAGCACGGCGCGGTCTGGGTGACGTACAACGAGAAGGCCGCCCCGGCCGATCTCGAGAAGCTGACCGCGCGGGTGGAGAAGACCCCGTACACGCTGATGAGCCCGGTCAAGGAGCAGGCCGGGGCGATCACGCTCAGCGCCTGGGGCAAGCAGCTGACGGTGCAGTCGGCGGACGACCCCCGGGTCGCGCAGTTCTTCACCAAGTACGTGCAGGGCGAGCAGACCCCCGAGCCCGGCGCCGCCTGCACGAACGGCCTGACCAAGTGAGCCGTACGCCCCGTACGTACTGGGTCTCGGGCACGGCCGTCCTGCTGGCGCTGCTGTTCGCGGCCGTGGCCACGATGGCCGCCGCCGCGAACGGCGACGACGGCGACCGGGCCGGCGCTCCGGCCGTGCCCGGGCCGCGGTCCGCCGACGCGGGCTTCGCCCGGGACATGGCGGTGCATCACCAGCAGGCGGTGGAGATGTCCTTCATCGTGCGCGACCGCACCCAGGACGAGGCCGTACGCAGCCTCGCGTACGACATCGCCAACACCCAGGCGAACCAGCGGGGCATGCTGCACGGCTGGCTGGACCTGTGGGGGCTGCCGAAGGTCATGGCCGACGAGCCCCCCATGGCCTGGATGGGACACGGCGACGGGCACGGCGGCGGGCACGCCGGGCACGGGGCCGCCCAGCCCGGCGGGGCCCTCATGCCCGGCATGGCCACCAAGGAGGAGGTCCTGCGGCTCGGCGCCGCCGAGGGCCGGGACGCCGAGGTGCTCTACCTCCAGCTGATGACCGACCACCACAAGGGCGGCGTCGCGATGGCCGAGGGCTGCGCCAAGCTGTGCACGACTCCCGTGGAGCGGGCACTCGCCCAGGGCATGGTCGACGCGCAGCAGTCGGAGATCACCCTCATGGCGGACATGCTGGCCAAGCGCGGGGCCGCGCCGCGCGGGTGACGGGACACGCCCGTACGGTGGTGGGAGGCGTCCCGTCACCCGTATGGGCGTGTGCTCCCCCCTGTCGGGTCGCGTGGGCCGAACGGCCGAATGACGATGGGGACGCCGCGGCGGGAGCATCCGCGCCCCGCCGCACTCGGCGCTTTGGAGGTTTACGCGATGACCACCGCCGGAGAGATCATGCACGCCGGGGCCCAGTGGATCCCCGCCACCGCGACCCTGGACCAGGCCGCTCAGCTGATGGCCCGCCTCAATGTGGGCGCGCTGCCCATCAGCGACAAGACGGAACGGCTCTGCGGCATCCTGACCGACCGCGACATCGTGGTCGGCTGTGTGGCCAAGGGGCACAACCCCGCGAAGGTCACGGCCGGCGACATGGCCCAGGGCACCCCGCGCTGGATCGACGCGAACGCGGACGTCTCCGAGGTGCTCGAGGAGATGCAGAGCCACCAGATCCGCCGGCTCCCGGTGATCAGGAACAAGAAGCTGGTCGGCATGATCAGCGAGGCGGACCTGGCCAAGCACCTCTCGGAGGAGCAGATAGCCGGCTGGGCGGAGGCGGTCTACACCCGCAGCTGATCCGCGTCGAGGACCGCCCGGGCCACCTGGTCCGGGCGGTCCAGCATGACCAGGTGGCCCGCGGGCCCGGCCACCTCGAAGCGGGCCCCGAGCCGGTCGGCCAGCTCCGCCTGGCGGGCGAGCCAGCGCAGGTCCGAGCCGCAGTGGCCCGCCAGGACGGTCGCGGACGCGGTGAGCGGCCGGACATCGCGCAGGGCCAGCACCTCACCAGCCACATCCACATAACGGGCGTTCTCCAGCAGCGCCCCCCGCCAGACGCGGCCAGTGCGATATACGCGGCGTACGAGATCACGCGCGGCCGGATCGGACCCGCCGGTCCGCGACGCCCGCACGGTGACCCGCCGCGCGAGCGGCCCGAACGCGGCGGGCAGCCCGACAGCACTCACGGCCCGCCCGACCCCCCGCGCGAGCCCCGTCCGCACCCCGACGGGCAGCAGCGCCCGCGGAGCCTCCTCGACACTCGAGTCGACCAGCACCACGCCCGCCGTCCGCTCGGGGTACAACCGGGCAAACGCCTCGGCGTGAAACCCGGCGATGGAATGCCCGACGACCGTGACGCGGCCCGCCTCGTCCCGCCCCCCGGGCAGGTCCCCGGGCAGCCCCAGCGCATCCAGCAGCCCCGCGATCCGCCGGGCCTCCCCCGCGGCCGTCGGCGGCTCGGCGGCCGGCCCGCTGAGCCCGTGCCCCGGGCGGTCGAAGCGCACGACGGTACGGCCCGCCGCGACGAGCAGCGCGGCCACCGCGTCCCAGTCGAACCAGGCCATGGCCAGCCCGGCGCTGAGCACGCACACCGGCCCCCGCCCCTCGACCACCACGTGCAGCGGGACCCCGTCCACCCGAACGAACCGGCCCGCGCCCCTCACGTACGGCGCTCCTTGTACACGGAGTACGCGAGCAGCCCCAGCCAGAGCGCCACGAGCAGCACCTGCAGCCGCTGCCCGGCACCCAGCGCCCAGGTACCGCGCCCCGCGGTGAACAGCGCTATGGCCGTCAGGGTCCACGCGGTGGCGAGCAGTTCCAGGACGACGAGCACCGGTCCGCAGCGGGCCAGCGGGGCGAGCCTCCCGTACCGCCGGGCGGCGACCGTGAGGGCCACGATCCCGACGAGGGCGCCGGTCATCGCGAGGCTGCTGCTGACGGCGTGCGCCTGATGGGTGGCGGGGACGAGGCCGGCGGTCTCCCGGGCGGCGCACACCGGGTCCACGGTGGGCGTACAGCTCAGCGGCAGCCAGGCGTCGGCGGCGGTGGCCGCCCCGAAGAGGGTGACCCCGGCCCAGCCGGCGACGGCCCACGGGCGCCGGGACTCGGCGTGGCGCAGCAGCCCGCACAGTGCGAGCAGCCCGCCCGCGAAGGCGAGCAGGCCGGCGCAGAAGTCGGTGGCCCGGAAGAGGCCGCCGAGCGGCTGGTCCTGGGCGGCGAGCTCGCTCACGTACGTCTCGATGGGGTTGAGGCCCGTGGAGAGGACGACTTCGAGCACCCACGCGGTGTAGGCGGCGGCGCCGAGCCCGATCAGCACGGCGACCGGCAGGGCCGCGCGGGATGCGGGGCGCGACGAGGAGTGCGGCGCAGCGCGCCGGGAGGGACGCAGGGAGGGGCCATTAGGGGACATAGTGTGACTAATCCTATGCAGACCCGGCGGTTGATCCGACGATCGGATACCCGCCCGGGGTAGGGTCCCGCACATGACGAGCAGAGCCCAGCGAGCCGCCCCGTGGCCCCGGCCGCTGCCGCTGCTCGCCGCGCTCCTGCTGGGCCGTCCGACTGAGTCCCATGCCTCGGAAGACGCACCCGCCGTCCACACCGTTGCCCCGGCCGCCCCGCTGCCGGGCACCGGCACAGGCACAGGCACCGGCACGGACCCCTGGTCCCTCTGCCTCGCCGTGCTGACCGGGCTCGTCGTGCTGCCCCCCGGGGCCGGACCGGCCGGCTCCCGCGGTACCGCGCCGCTCGGGGGCGCGGGCCGCATACCGGGCCGGTCCGGCGGCGGCCCCGCCCCGCCCGCGCCCCGCGCACTCCCCCACCGGCCGGGCGTCCTGCACGTATAGGACCGGGCCCCGCCGCCGCCCCGGCATGCCCGCACGCGCGCACACCCGCACGCCCACACACGCGCGCCCGCCCAGGGGCGGCGGCCGACGGCGTCCGCCCTTCCCCCCCTCACGACACCACGAGGTACTTCCGTGCGCTCCCTCCCCTCCCGCCGCGCCGTCCTCGGAGCCTCCGCGGCCCTCGCCGGCTCGGGTCTGCTCGCCGCCTGCGCCCACACCGCCGCGGGCCCCGGCGCCGCAGGCCCCGGCGCCGCCGCCCAGGCCGCCGCCCCCGGCGACTACGTGGACCCGGCCGGGCCCGAAGTGCAGGCCGCCGAGGCCGCCCGCAAGGCCACCGGACCGCTCACCGAGGTCAAGGTCACCGCCACCGCCACCCCGCTGGACCTCGGCGGCGGCCGCGTCTTCCGCTCCTGGGCGTACGGGGACAGGCTCCCGGGGCAGGAGGTACGGGCCACCGCGGGCGGCACGCTCTCCCTGACCCTGGCCAACAACCTCCCCGAGGCCACCTCCCTGCACTGGCACGGCCTGGCTCTGCGCAACGACATGGACGGGGTCCCCGGGCTGACCCAGCGGGACATCGCCCCGGGCGGCTCCTTCCAGTACGAGTTCGCCGTCACGCACCCGGGGACGTACTGGTTCCACCCGCACACCGGGGTCCAGCAGGACCGCGGGCTGTACGCGCCGCTGATCATCGAGGACCCGAAGGAGCCCCTCTCGTACGACAAGGAGTGGGTGGTGGTCCTCGACGACTGGCTCGACGGAGTGGACGGCTCCACCCCGGACGCCGTGCTCGCCGAACTGCGCGGCACCAACGGCCAGGCCGCCGCGGGCCACGCCGGCCACGGCACGGCGCCCACCGCCCGGCCCACCGCCTCACCGAGCGGCACCGGCCCCTCCCGCGTCCGGATGGCCGGGGAGAGCGACGTCCTCGGCAAGGACGTCGGCGACGTCGCGTACCCCTACTACCTGATCAACGGCAGGGCGGCGGACGCCCCGTCGGTCTTCGAGGCCAAGCCCGGCGACCGGATCCGGCTGCGCATCATCAACGCGGGCGGGGACACCCCGTTCCGCATCGCCCTCGGCGGCCACGAACTGACGGTCACCCACACCGACGGCTTCCCCGTGGAGCAGGCCAGGACCGGCTGCCTGCTCCTCGGCATGGGCGAGCGGTACGACGTCCTGGTCACCGCGCAGGACGGGGTGTTCCCGCTCACCGCGCTGGCCGAAGGCAAGGGCCAGTCGGCGCTCGCCGTGCTGCGCACGGGCTCGGGGACGGCGCCCACCGCGGCGACCAGGCCGGCCGAACTGGACACCCGCCCGCTGATGGCGGACCAGCTCAAGGCAGCCGAGTCGGCGGCCCTGCCGGCGCGCACGCCGGACCGTACGCTCTCGCTCCGGCTGACCGGCACGATGGCCCGCTACAACTGGGCGTTCGACGGCGCCCCGTACACGCCCGACCAGCGGCATCCGGTGAAGGCGGGCGAGCGGGTCCGGCTGGAGTTCAGGAACTCGACGCCGATGTGGCACCCGGTCCACCTGCACGGGCACACCTTCGCGCTGAACGGCGGCACGGGCGCCCGCAAGGACACGTCGGTCGTTCTGCCGGGCGGGCGGCTCTCGGTGGACTTCGACGCCGACAACCCCGGCCTGTGGATGCTGCACTGCCACAACGTGTACCACTCGGAGTCCGGGATGATGACGGTGCTCGGCTACGAGCGACCGTAAATCGCCGCGTGGGTCGGGGCGGCGGCATGGCAGGCTTGGGGCGATCACCGCAGCGCACGAACAGCGCGACGACCCAGAAGGACGCGTCTCCCCCGTATGAGCACCCCGCCGAACCCGTCCCACACGCCGACCGAGCCGGCCGGTACGCCCATACCCGAGGGGACCCCGACCCCGGCCTCGGCCCCGGCCCCGGCCCCGGCGCCCCAGCAGCCGCCGTCGCTGGAGAAGACCCCGACCCCACCGGCCTCGGACCCGGCCGCGCCGGCCCCGGCCCCGGAAGCCCCGGCACCCGCCCCCGCCGCCTCGTCGTTCGCCCCGGTCACCCCGCCCGCGCCGCCGGCCCCCGCAACTCACCACACCGGTCCCGGATTCGGCGCCCCCACGAACCCCGTGAACCCCACGGCCCCCGGCGCCCCCGGCACCCCCTTCCCCGGCAACCCCTGGGCCCAGCCGCACCCCGGCGCCGCCTACCCCATGTACGCGCCGCCCGCCCCGACCACCAACGGCCTCGCCGTCGCCGCGGCGGTCGTCGGCGGCATCGGCATCCTGATCGGCCTCGTCCCCTTCTTCTTCTGGATCGGCGGCGTCCTCGCCCTGACCGCGATCGGCCTCGGCATCGGCGCCATCGTCCGCTCCTCCAACGGCGCCCCGAACAAGACGCTTTCCATCGTCGGGACCGTCCTCGGCGGGCTCGCGCTCGCCGCCTCCGTGGGCGGCGTGTTCATCACCACCGTCGTCGCCGAGGGCGTCGAACAACGCAGGAAGGAGCGGCTGTTCGGCGAGATCGAGCCGTCGCCCTCGAAGCCGCCCTCGAAGTGGCCGTCGACGCCGCCGTCGAAGTCGCCCACCCCGTCCCAGGTCCCCGGCCTGACCAGCGCGCTGCCCTTCGGCGAGACCTTCACGTACCCCAACGGCCTGAAGGTGAGCCTCTCGGCGCCGACGGAGTACAAGCCGAAGGGCGTCATCGCCCGCGAGCGGATCAAGAACGCGATCCAGGTCACCGTCACCATCACCAACGGCTCGAGCACCCCTCACGAGGTCATCTACGCCATGCCCAACGTCCGTGACGACAAGGGCATGACCGCGGAAACGGTCTTCGACAGCGCCGGCGGCGTACCGAAGATGATCAGGGGTTCCATCATGCCGGGCGAGTCCGCCAGCGGGATCGTGGCCTTCGAGGTGCCCGAGGGCACCAAGAGCATCACCGCGGACATCTCTGCCGGCGTCCTCCTCGACGACGTGAAGTACGCCGGTCCGATCGGCTGAACGAGCGGGATCCAGGACATCGCGTCAGAAAGACGATTAGACTGGCTCCCGTGCCTCAACTTCGTCTCGCTCTGAATCAGATCGACTCGCACGTCGGCAACATCACCGCCAACGCCGACTCGGTCGTCCACTGGACCCGGCACTCCGCCGAGCAGGGCGCCCACCTGGTGGCGTTCCCGGAGATGGTGCTGACCGGGTACCCCGTCGAGGACCTCGCCCTGCGCGGGTCCTTCGTCGAGGCCTCCCGCGCCGCCCTGCGCGACCTGGCGGGGCGGCTCGCGGACGAGGGCCTCGGCGAGCTCCCCGTCGTCGTCGGCTACCTCGACCGCACCGAGCAGGCCGCGCCCCGGCTCGGCCGGCCCGCCGGTTCCCCGGAGAACGCGGCCGCGGTGCTGCACCGCGGGGAGGTCGTCCTCCGCTTCGCCAAGCACCACCTCCCCAACTACGGCGTGTTCGACGAGTTCCGGTACTTCGTGCCGGGCGACACCCAGCCGGTGATCCGGGTGCACGGCGTCGACGTGGCCCTGGCCATCTGCGAGGACCTCTGGCAGGAGGGCGGCCGGGTCCCCGCCACCCGCTCCGCCGGGGCCGGACTGCTGATCTCGATCAACGCCTCCCCGTACGAGCGCAACAAGGACGACGTCCGCCTCGAACTGGTCCGCAAGCGCGCCCAGGAGGCCGGCTGCACCCTCGCCTACCTCGCCATGATCGGCGGTCAGGACGAGCTGGTCTTCGACGGCGACTCGATCGTCGTCGGGGCCGACGGCGAGGTCATCGCCCGTGCCCCGCAGTTCTCCGAGGGCTGCGTCCTGATCGACCTCGACCTGCCCGCGGCGCGGGCCGACGCCCCCGAGGGCGTGGTGGACGACGGGCTGCGCATCGACCGGGTGGTGCTCTCCGAGGAGCCCGTGGAACCGTACGAGGCGGTCGTCACCGGCGGTTACGCCGACCGGCTCGACGACGACGAGGAGGTCTACGACGCGCTGGTCGTGGGCCTGCGCGCGTACGTGAAGAAGAACGGCTTCCGCTCCGTCCTGATCGGGCTCTCCGGAGGCATCGACTCCGCACTGGTCGCCGCCATCGCCTGCGACGCGATCGGCGCGCAGAACGTGTACGGCGTCTCGATGCCCTCGAAATACTCCTCGGACCACTCCAAGGGCGACGCCGCGGACCTGGCCGAGCGGACCGGCCTGAACTTCCGGACCGTGCCGATCGAGCCGATGTTCGACGCGTACATGGGCTCGCTGGGCCTGACCGGTCTGGCGGAGGAGAACCTCCAGTCCCGGCTGCGCGGCACCATGCTGATGGCCGTCTCCAACCAGGAGGGCCACATCGTGCTGGCCCCGGGCAACAAGTCCGAGCTGGCCGTGGGCTACTCCACCCTCTACGGGGACTCCGTGGGCGCGTACGGCCCGATCAAGGACGTCTACAAGACGGACGTCTTCCGCCTCGCGCAGTACCGCAACCGGGCCGCCGCCGAGCGCGGCGAG
Organism: Streptomyces sp. NPDC091371; assembly: GCF_040684275.1. Lineage (NCBI taxonomy): Bacteria > Bacillati > Actinomycetota > Actinomycetes > Kitasatosporales > Streptomycetaceae > Streptomyces > Streptomyces sp. NPDC091371. The sequence goes on along the minus strand of NZ_JBFBFP010000005.1, from coordinate 73,766 downwards.
ACCCCGCCGATCCCCGAGAACTCGATCGTGAAGCCGCCGAGCGCCGAGCTGCGCCCCGGCCAGGTGGACACGGACTCGCTGCCGGACTACCCGGTGCTCGACGCGATCCTGGCCCTGTACGTGGACCGCGACCAGGGCCTGGAGGCGATCGTGGAGGCCGGCTTCGACCGCGAGCTGGTCGCGAAGACCGTACGCATGGTGGACATGGCCGAGTACAAGCGCCGCCAGTACCCGCCGGGCACGAAGATCTCCGCGAAGGGCTTCGGCAAGGACCGCCGGCTGCCCATCACGAACGGCTGGCGCGAGCACGCGTAGCCGCCGCGCCCGGCTCGTGCGAAAAGGGGCCCCGCCGCCGATGCGGCGGGGCCCCCTCGTGCCTAGACCGTCACCCGGGCCGCGATCGGGAGGTGGTCGCTGCCCGTGCGCGGCAGGGTCCACGAGGCTTCCGGTTCGATCCCGCGGACCATGATCTGGTCGATCCGGGCCATCGGGAACTGGGCCGGCCAGCTGAAGCCGAAGCCGTCGCCCACCGCGCCCTGCGTGGAGCGCATCTGCGAGGTGACCTCGGACAGCGCGCGGTCGTTCATGGTGCCGTTGAGGTCGCCGAGCAGGATGACCTTCTTCAGCGGTTCCGCGGCGAGCGCGGCGCCCAGCGCGTCGGCGCTGTTGTCGCGCTGGTTGGCGGTGAAGCCGGCCTTCAGCTTGACCCGGACCGAGGGCAGGTGGGCGACGAACACGGCCACCTGGCCCTGGGCGGTGTCCACGGTGGTGCGCATGGCCCGGGTCCAGCCCATCTTGATGTCCACGGGTCGGCTCGAGGACAGCGGGAACTTGCTCCACACGCCGACGGTGCCCTCGACGGAGTGGTACTTGTACGTGCCCTCCAGCGCCTGCTCGTAGACGGGGACGACGCTCCCCTTGAGCTCGGTCAGGGCCAGGACGTCGGCCCCGGACCTCGCGATCGACGCGGCGGTGCCGCGCGGGTCGGCGTTGTCGGCGTCGACGTTGTGGGTGGCGACGACGAGGTTGCCGCCGGGGCCGGACTTGTCGGTGACCAGGCCCCCGAAGAGGTTCGCCCAGACCGCGGCCGTCAGCAGTATCGCGATCAGCGCGGTCGCCGACTTCCGCAGCACGGCGCCGACCAGCAGCAGCGGGACGGCCAGGCCCAGCCAGGGCAGGAAGGTCTCGGTGAGGCTGCCGAGGTTGCCCACGTCATTGGGCAGCTCCGCGTGGAAGACCATGACCAGGCAGACCAGCACGGCGAGCGCCGCCAGCACCAGCCCGCGCCGCCAGATTCCCGGGTCTCTGCGCAGTTCGGCCAGCCGGCGCCGGAAGCGGGACGCGGAGGGCTCGGGCTCCGAGCCGCCGTTCCCCGACTCCGTCATGTACGCCTGTGCCATGCCACTGCCCTCGCTGCCGTGCTCGCGCTCCGTCCCCGCCCCTTGACCCTAGGCGATGACCGGAGCCTTCCGTGCCGTACGTCACGACCGCCCGGTGCGGTCGTACGTCCGGGAGGACGAACGGCCGTGCGCCAGGGGTTCCGCTTGCTTCGGCTTGTCACGAAACGCGCACATTGCATCCTCCGGGCCCGGCGCGCTCCCCGCAGCACTTCCGCCTTTGGCCACGCGGATGCCACCATGGTGGGTGAGTCCGGGGACGCCGTAAGGGCGCCTCGAGATGACACAAGGAGCAGTTGCAATGACGCATGCCGTTTCGCCTGCCCGCGAACCCGCAGCAGCATCTCCGTCAGCCACCCACACCCTGTACGGAGGCACGGGCACCCGGCGCATCACCGTCCGCGACCTGACCCTCGCCAAGGAACGCGGCGAGAAGTGGCCCATGCTCACCGCCTACGACGCGATGACCGCGTCCGTCTTCGACGAGGCCGGGATCCCGGTGATCCTCGTCGGCGACTCCATGGGCAACTGCCACCTCGGCTACGACACCACCGTTCCGGTGACGATGGACCAGATGACCATGCTGTCGGCGGCCGTCGTACGCGGCACGAGCCGGGCACTGGTCATCGGCGACATGCCGTTCGGTTCCTACCAGGAGGGCCCCGTCCAGGCGCTGCGCAGCGCCACCCGCCTCGTGAAGGAGGCCGGGGTGGGCGCGGTGAAGCTGGAGGGCGGCGAGCGCTCGCTGGCCCAGACCGAGCTGATCGTGCAGGCCGGCATCCCCGTCATGTCCCACCTGGGCCTGACCCCGCAGTCCGTCAACGCCATGGGCTACCGGGTCCAGGGCCGCGGCGACGAGGCCGCGCACCGGCTGCTGCGCGACGCGAAGGCGGCGCAGGACGCGGGAGCGTTCGCGGTGGTGCTGGAGCTGGTTCCGGCCGAGCTGGCCGCCGAGGTCACCCGGTCCCTGCACATCCCGACGGTCGGCATCGGCGCGGGCGCGGAGTGCGACGCGCAGGTGCTGGTGTGGACCGACATGATGGGCCTGACCGGCGGAAAGATGCCGAAGTTCGTCAAGCAGTACGCGAACCTCCGCCAGACCATGAACGACGCGGCGAAGGCCTTCGCCGAGGACGTGGTCGGAGGAACGTTCCCGCAGGCCGAGCACGCCTTCCACTGATGCAGTGAGCGATACCGACAGCCCGCCGACAGGACGTCGGCGGGCTGTCGGCTTCCTGTCGGTCGTCTGTCGGTCGTCTGTCAGTGGGGCCTGGTCCCATGGTGGACATGACGCGAAACGACAAGAACCGCAACGCCGTCGAAGTGCGGGGGCTGGTCAAGCACTACGGCGACACCAAGGCGCTGGACGGGGTCGACCTGGATGTCCGCGAGGGCACCGTCCTCGGGGTCCTCGGGCCGAACGGCGCCGGCAAGACCACCCTGGTCCGCTGCCTGTCCACCCTGATCACCCCGGACGCCGGGACGGCGACGGTCGCCGGCTTCGACGTGGTCCGCCAGCCGCGCCAGCTGCGCCGCACCATAGGCCTCACCGGCCAGTACGCCTCGGTCGACGAGAAGCTCTCCGGCTGGGAGAACCTCTACATGATCGGCCGGCTGCTGGACCTGTCCCGCAAGGACGCCCGGGCCCGCGCCGACGAGATGCTGGAGCGGTTCTCGCTCACCGAGGCCGCCAAGAAGGCCGCGATGACCTACTCCGGCGGCATGCGCCGCCGGCTCGACCTGGCCGCCTCGCTGATCGGCAACCCGGCCGTCCTCTACCTGGACGAGCCGACCACCGGTCTCGACCCGCGCACCCGCAACGAGGTGTGGGACGAGGTGCAGCGGCTCGTCGCCGAGGGCGCCACGGTGCTGCTCACCACCCAGTACATGGAGGAGGCCGAGCAGCTGGCGAGCGAGCTGACGGTCATCGACCGCGGCAAGGTCATCGCCAACGGAAAGGTCGACGAGCTGAAGGCCCGGGTCGGCGGCCGCACCCTGCGGGTCCGTCCCGTGGACCCGTCGGACCTGCCGGGCATGGCCCGTTCGCTGGCCGAGGCCGGGCTCGACGGGGTGGCTGGCTCGCAGGCCGTCCCGGACGAGGGCGCCCTGCTGGTCCCGATCCTGAGCGACGAGCAGCTGACCGCGGTGGTCGGCCTGCTGGCCGCCCGCGGGTACGCGGTCTCCGACATCAGCACCTACCTGCCCAGCCTGGACGAGGTGTTCCTGTCCATCACGGGCCAGAAGCCCACCATCACCGACGTTCCCGAGGAGGTCGCGGCATGAGCACGGCAACCACGACGAAGCCCACCGGCACCGCGGCCGCCCCGGCGGCCGGCGCGGCGGCCCTGCCCGGCGAGGGCCGGATCGGCCTGCGGGCCAACCTGCGCCACATCGGCGCGCTGGTGCGCCGCAACGCGCTGCAGATCAAGCAGGACCCCGAGTCGATGTTCGACGTCCTGTTCATGCCGATCATCTTCACGCTGCTGTTCGTGTTCGTCTTCGGCGGCGCGATCTCCGGCAAGGGCAACCAGGGCGAGTACGTCAACTACGTGGTCCCCGGCCTGATGGCCATGATGGGCATGAACATCGCGATGGGCGTCGGCACCGGCGTCAACGACGACTTCAAGAAGGGCGTGATGGACCGCTTCCGGTCCATGCCCATCGCCCGCTCCTCGGTACTGATCGCCAAGATCGTGGTCGAGCTCGGCCGGATGATGGTCGCCATCGCGATCCTGCTCGGCATGGGCTTCATCCTCGGCCTGTCGATCAAGGGCTCCGTGCTGGACCTGTTCCTGTCCATCGGCCTGTCGGCCATCTTCGGCGCCTCGCTGATGTGGATCTTCATCCTGCTCGGTCTCACCCTGAGCACCGCCCAGGCGGTGCAGGGCATGGCGATGATCGTCCTCATGCCGCTGCAGTTCGGCAGCTCGATCTTCGCCCCGCCGACGACGATGCCCGGCTGGCTGCAGAGCTTCACGGACTACAACCCGCTGTCGAACCTGGCCGATGCCGCCCGCGCCCTGATCAACGGCACCCCGCTCGGCAACTCGGTGTGGATCACCCTGGCCTGGTCGGTCGCCATCACGGCGGTCAGCATGCCGATCGCGGTCCGCAAGTTCCGCCAGAAGACCTGATCCGGGTCGGCCGGTCCGTTCGGATCGCGTCCCGGACGGGCCCCTGACCGGGGGCCGGGTCAGATGAGGGCGGTGGCCTCCTCCAGGGTGAGGCCGCCGCCTTCGGCGTACGCGGCCTCGTAGGCGGCGTCGCCGAGCGCCGCCCGGGCCAGCTCCTCGGCATGGGCGGCGTCCTCGCGTTCCGTGGTCACGGTGAAGTGCCCCGGCGGCAGGTGCGCCCGGTAGGCGCCGAGCAGCCGCGCGGCGTCCCAGGTGCGCTGCGGACCGCCGAGCGAGGCGAGGGAGACGGCGGCCGTCAGCAGGTAGACGGCCGACAACTGCGGGGCGACCATCTTGGCGAGCGGGTCCTGTACGGCGGTCGACGACTCGCGGACCAGGGCCAGCGCCGCTTCGAACTCGCCTTCCTGGTTGTCGAGCCAGGCCATCGTGGCGCGGAGGAACACGTCGAAGACGGCGTAGGCCCCGAAGGCGAACTCCTCGCGCAGCGCCCGGATCTGGGCACGGGCCTCGGGGAACCGGCCGGTGCGGCCGAGGAGGCCCGCGAGGAACATCCGGGCGGCGGGCATGGCCTCGTTGCCGAACCGCTGGACGGTGGCGACGGTGCTGCGGAGGATCTCCTCGGCCTCCTCCACCTCCCCGAGCTCGGCGAGGTTCCCCGCCATCCGTACGCGCAACACCGTCACCTGGGCCTTGGCCCCGAGGCGTTCGGCGTGCTCGATGGCGGCGCGGTAGTCCTCGGTGGCCGGCCCGTACTGCCCGCGCTTCTCACGGGACTCGGCGCGGGCGGAGAGCGCTTCGGCACAGCCCCAGTCGTCGCCGAGCTCCCGGAAGATCGCCAGGCTCTCCTCGGCGTCGCGCGAGGCGTCCCCGGCCCAGTCGGCGCGGTTGGCGAGGACGTTGGCGCGCAGCTGGAGGGCGGAGGCGAGCTCCCAGCGGTAGCCGAGCTCGCGGGCGGTGACGACGGTCTCGTCGATGACGTGCTTGAGCAGCCCCGGGTCGCCCGCGATCATGACGGCGTAGATCCAGAGGGAGGCGGGGGTCCGGCAGGTCTGCGGGAGCCCCGGCCGGTAGGTGGCGATCACCCCGTCGACCAGTGCCCGTACCTCGGGGGTGTCCCAGGTGTCGTTGGTCTGGTCGCGGGCCGCCAGCCGGACCAGGTGGACCGCCCGCCAGGCCTCGGTGCGCAGCTCCCCGCTGTAGGGCGGCGGGGTGTCCACGAGCCGCTCGTACACGGGCTCGGCGGGCACGAAGGGCGGGGCGAAGGGGTCGGGGCCGAGCGTCGCGGCCGCTTCGGACCAGTGCCGGGACTCGGTGCGCAGGTCGTGCATGTGCCAGTACCAGCCGAGGGAGTGGACGAGGCACAGCACCTCGTCGGCGTCGCGGGTGGCGACGGCCCGGCGCAGGGCGGTGCGGAGGTTCTCGTACTCGGTGGCGAGCCGGTCGGCGGCGGCGCGCTGGCCGTGGCCGCGCAGCAGGGGCTCGGTGGTGCGGGCGAGTTCGCGGTAGTGGACGAGGTGGCGGCGCTCGGTGGCCTCGCGGTCGCCGCCGGCCGCGGTGAGCTGCTCGGCGGCGTACTCGCCGACGGTCTCCAGCAGCCGGTAGCGCATGGCCGAGCCGTCCGCTCCGGGGGCGGCGACGACCAGGGACTTGTCGACGAGGGAGCCGAGCACGTCGGCGACGTCGTACGAGGGGTCCGCGCACACGTCCTCGGCGGCGCCGAGGTCGCACCCGCCGGCGAAGACGGAGAGCCGGCGCAGCACGGCCCGCTCGGGCTCGTCGAGCAGCTCCCAGGACCAGTCGACGACGGCCCGCAGGGTCTGCTGCCGGGGCAGCACGGTCCGGGCGCCGCTCGTGAGCAGCCGGAAGCGGTCGTCGAGCCGGTCGGCGATCTGGCGCGGGGTGAGCAGCCGCAGCCGGGCGGCGGCGAGCTCGATGGCGAGCGGCAGCCCGTCGAGGCGGCGGCAGATCTCGGCGGCGGCGTCCGGGTCCTCGTCGGTACGGAACCCGGGCCGCGCGGCGGCGCCGCGGTCTCCGAGGAGCTCCAGCGCGACGGGGTCGGGCAGCGGCTCGACGGGCCGCAGGGACTCGCCCGGTACGCCGAGGGGTTCGCGGCTGGTGGCGAGGATCTGTACGCCGGGGCAGCGCGCGAGGAGTTCCTCGGCTAGCCGGGCGGCGGCGTCGACGACGTGCTCGCAGTTGTCGAGGAGCAGCAGCAGCCGGCGCCGCGCGCAGTGCTCGGCGAGCCGGTCGAGTGGGTCGTCGCCGTGGCGGTCGGTCAGCGCCCGCAGCTCCTCGGCGGCGGCGCCGCGCAGCTTGGTCTCGCGGGCCCCGAGCGCGGCGAGCGCGGCTTCGGCGACGTCGTCGGGGTCGTCCACCGGAGCCAGTTCGACGAGCCACACCCCGTCGGGCCAGTCCCCGCGTACGGCGTGCGCCTCGGCGGCCTCCTGCGAGAGCCGGGTCTTCCCGGCCCCGCCGGGCCCGAGCAGGGTGACGAGCCGGGCCCGCGCGAGGTCCTCCCCGATGACCACGATGTCGTCCTCGCGGCCGACGAAGGTGGTCAGCCGGGCGCGCAGATTGCCTCCGGCGGGGGTGGACGCGTACGGGCGGCCCTGCCCGGGCCCCTGCACCGGCTGCGCCGGATACCCGGGTGCGCCGGGGCCGGGGTACGGGGCCTGCGGTGCGGGCCCGCCGGGAGCCCCGGACTGCCCCCCGGGCCGGGCGGAGTCCGCGCCGGGGGCCCCACCGGGGCCGGGGTACGTGACGTGCGCCCCCGGCCCGGCCGCGTCGCCCGCGCGGCCGGTCGTCACCGGGGCGGCCCCCGGCCAGGGCTCCGGCGGGGACAGCAGGTCGGCGTGCAGGGCGCGCAGGGCCGGGCCGGGGTCGGTGCCCAGGCGGTCGGCCAGGTCGCGGCGTACGGACTCGTACGCGGCCAGCGCCTCGGCCGGGCGGCCGGCGTCGCGCAGGGCGCGGATGCGCAGGGCCTGGAGGGGTTCGTCGAGCGGCTGCTGCGCGCACAGGGCGGTCAGCTCGGGCAGGGCCTGCTCGGCCCGGCCCAGGGCGAGGGCCGCGGCGAGGCGGCCCCGGTGCGCGTCGGACCGTACGGCCTCCCAGCGCGCGGCCTCCCCGGCCGGGTCGGGCAGGTCGGCCAGCGCGGGCCCGCGCCACAGGGCGAGGGCGTCGTCGTACAGGGCGGTGGCCTTGGCGGGGTCCCCCTCGGTGAGCGCCGCCTCCGCCGCGAGGGCGAGGCGCTCGAAGCGGTACAGGTCGACGTCCTCGCGCTCGGCGGCCAGCCGGTAGCCGCCGTCCGCGGACCGCACGGCCTCGTGCCCGAGCGTCCGGCGCAGCCGCGCGACCAGGGCCTGCAGGGCGGCCACGGCGTCGGCCGGCTGGTCGCCGTCCCACACCTCCTCGACCAGGAGGTGCGCCGGCACCGTGCGGCCCGGCCGCAGCGCGAGCGCGGTCAGCAGCGCCCGCAGGCGTGCTCCGCCGACGGCGACGGGGGTCCCGTCGTCGCGGATGGCCTGGGCGGTGCCGAGGATCATGTAACGCACCGGCCCATTGTCCCCGTACCGGCACCCGGCCCCGCCCCCATTTTCGCCGCGGCCCCGGGATAGGTTTCGCCGCATGGGTCATCAGGGCAGCCGCGGTGAGCGGCGCATCAGTTCCGTGTTCCTCGGGATCGTCGCCGTCATGGCGGTCACCGGCTGGGCGGTGTGGACGCAGTACGCGACGAGCACCGGCCTCGCCGTCTTCCTCTTCGTGACGTCGGCGTGGATCGTCTCCCTCTGCCTGCACGAGTACGCGCACGCCCGCACGGCCCTGCACGGCGGCGACCTGTCGGTGGGCGCCAAGGGCTACCTGACGCTGAATCCGCTCAAGTACACGCACGCGCTGCTGAGCATCGTCCTGCCGGTGCTGTTCGTGATCATGGGCGGGCTGGGCCTGCCCGGCGGCGCCGTGTACATCGAGCGGGGCCGGATCCGGGGCCGCTGGAGGCACAGCATGATCTCGGCGGCGGGCCCGCTGACGAACGTGGCCTTCGCGATCGTCTGCACGGCCCCGTTCTGGCTGGACGCCCTCGACGGCGTCCCGCATCCGTTCCGCCTCGCGCTGGCCTTCCTCGCCCTGCTCCAGGTCTCGGCGGCGATCCTGAACTTCCTGCCGGTCCCGGGCCTGGACGGCTACGGGGTCATCGAGCCCTGGCTGTCGTACGGGGTGCGCCGCCAGGTGGAGCCGCTGGCTCCGTTCGGCCTGATCGCGGTCTTCGCGCTGCTGTGGATCCCCGAGGTGAACCGGTTCTTCTTCGACGTGGTCTACGGCGTGCTGGGCCCCCTCGGGGTGACCGAGCCGGAGGCCTACTGCGGCCGCGAGCTGTACACCTTCTGGCGTGACGAGGGCGCCTTCTTCTGCACGACCCCGCTGGACTGAGCGGACATCAGCGCAGGTCAGACGGAGGGCCGCGCGGCCTTCTCGGCCTTCGCCTTGCGGATGTAGTACCAGGCCATGTTGGACGTGAGACCGGCGAGCAGCACCCACACGATCCCGATGAAGCTGCCCTCGACGAAGGCGACGACGGCCGCGGCCACGGCGAGGACGCAGACGACAACGGCGAAGACGGCAAGGCGGGGCATGGGGAGAGCTCCTCGAAAACACTGAACGGGGCCGAGCCCTCCCAGTGTCCCCCATGCCCCGCAGTGCTCCCGTAAGGACGGCCGCGGCCGGCACGGCTCCCGGGGTCAGACGTCCGTGATGCGCAGGCCCGCGTGGGCCTTGTAGCGGCGGTTCGTGGAGATCAGGTTCGCCACCAGGGATTCGACCTGGTGGGCGTTGCGCAGGCGGCCCGCGAAGACTCCGCGCATGCCCGGGATGCGGGCGGCGAGGGCCTGCACGAGGTCCGTGTCGGCGCGGGATTCGCCGAGGACCATCACGTCGGTGTCGATCTCGTCGATCGACTCGTCCTGGAGCAGGACCGCCGAGAGGTGGTGGAAGGCGGCGGTGACGCGGGAGTCCGGGAGCAGCGCGGCGGCCTGCTGGGCGGCGCTGCCTTCCTCGACCTGGAGGGCGTAGGCACCCTGCTTGTCGAAGCCGAGCGGGTTGACGCAGTCCACGACGAGCTTGCCCGCGAGGTCCTCGCGCAGGGCTTCGAGGGTCTTGGCGTGGCCCTCCCACGGCACGGCGATGATGACGACGTCACTGCGGCGCGCGCATTCGGCGTTGTCGGCGCCCTCCACGCCGAGCCCCAGTTCCTCGGCCGCGGTCCGCGCGCGGTCCGCGGCGCGGGAGCCGATGATCACCTTCTGGCCGGCCCGGGCGAGCCGGTAGGCGAGGCCGCGGCCCTGGTCGCCGGTGCCGCCGAGGACGCCGACGACCAGGCCGGAGACGTCCGGGAGCTCCCAGGGGTCCTTGGCCGGCGGCTTCTGCGTGTTGTCAGAGGAAGTCGAGGAAGTCATGGGGGCGAGGGTACTGCCGAGTAGGCGACAGTCGAAGGGCCGGGAAGGGGGAGGAAGCGGCGGGAAGCGGTCACATTCACGCCATTCATGGGGCAGGATGCCGCCCATGGATGCCGTGAGGGTCGCCCTGCTGCGTGAGGTGCTCGCCGGTACGCAGTGGCCGGGCGACGCGCGCCGCTTCGCCGGGGCGCTGCGCCGTTCCGTGGTACCGGCGGGCGGGAACCTGCTGCTGGTGGGTACCGAGAGCTACGAGCCCTGGCACCTGGCGGCGCACCTGGTCGACGAGGCCGCCTGGTCGGGTCTGCCGGAGCTGGCGCCCACGCTCGTGCGCCACCGCGTACTGCCCGGGGAGCCGCCGCACCTGTCGGTGGGGCTGGGCAGGCTGGAGGCGGCCCGGCGCGGGCACACGCTGCTGGTGGTGGCTCCGCAGGAGCCGGACGAGGGGCTGCTGGAGCGGGTCCACGACGCCCGGCGCGCGGGGGCGACCGTACTGTCCCTGGACGGCGGGGACCCGGATCTGGGCATGCTGGCGCACGATGTGCTGTCGGTGCCGGACGGCGCGGCCGAGCTGGACCTGGACACGGTGCAGCACCTGGTCAGCGCGGCGGCCGGGGAGAACAGCCTGCCGGTGCAGCGCGGGCCGCGCCGCTTCCGGGACCGGCTGGCGCGGCTGGCCGACCAGCTGACCGCCCCGCCGCCGAGCCGCTGGTAGCGGCCGCTTCCCTGCTGACCGCACCCCGGCCGGGCACCTCGCCGGCGGCCGCATGCCGGCCGGTCCGTCCCCGGAGCGGGAGCGCCGTCCGGCCGGCCGGCCGCGGAACCGGCGGGCACGCCCCGGTCGGTGCGGCCCGCGCCCCCTGCCGGTCTCCGCCCGGAGCGGGAGCGCTACGGCGTCGCCGTACCCTCGTCTTCCTCGCGGGACTTGTCGTTCCACTTGGGGTCCGTCTGCCATTCGAGGTTGCGTTCCTCGGCCGTCTCCATGGCGCGGGACGCCTCCTCGGGGGTGCCGTACGGACCGAAGCGGTCCTTGGCGGGGCACTCGGGGCCCTCCTCGACCTTCTTGTGGACCAGGCAGTAGTACCACTCGCCCGGTTTGCCCACCTGACGCTTCTTGAACAGGGCCATCGTCGGCTCCTTCCTCTGCCGCCATGCTGCCCCATCCCCGCTGGATACACTCGCTTGCATGTCTGGCCAGTCGCTGCTCGTACCAGGCGAGCTCTCTCCCGCCCGTTCCGTTCCCGGAAACATCCGCCGGCCCGAGTACGTGGGCAAGCCGATGCCCACGCCGTACACCGGACCGGAGGTGCAGTCGGCCGAGACCATCGAGGCCATGCGCACCGCCGGCCGGATCGCCGCCCAGGCGATGGAAGAGGCCGCCAAGCTGATCGCGCCGGGGGTGACCACCGACGAGCTGGACCGGGTCGCGCACGAGTACATGTGCGACCACGGCGCCTACCCCTCCACGCTCGGCTACCGGGGCTTCCCGAAGTCCCTGTGCTCCTCGGTCAACGAGGTCATCTGCCACGGCATCCCCGACTCCACCGTCCTGCGCGACGGCGACATCGTGAACCTCGACGTGACCGCGTACATCGGCGGCGTGCACGGCGACAACAACGCCACCTACCTGTGCGGCGAGGTGGACGAGGAGTCGCGGCTGCTGGTGGAGCGGACGCGCGAGGCGCTGAACCGGGCCATCAAGGCCGTCAAGCCGGGCCGCCAGATCAACATCATCGGCCGGGTCATCGAGTCGTACGCGAAGCGCTTCGGCTACGGAGTGGTCCGGGACTTCACCGGCCACGGCATCAACTCCTCCTTCCACTCCGGCCTGATCATCCCGCACTACGACAGCCCGCACGCCACCACCGTCATCGAGCCCGGGATGACCTTCACCATCGAGCCGATGCTGACGCTGGGCACCCACGAGTACGACATGTGGGCGGACGGCTGGACGGTCGTGACGAAGGACCGCAAGCGGACCGCGCAGTTCGAGCACACGCTGGTCGTGACGGACAGCGGGGCGGAGATCCTGACCCTCCCGTAGCCGCCTTTTTTACCGACAAGGCGTCGGGAACCCATTGACTTAGGCATGCCTAAGTAGGAGGATCGGGCGTGGCGGACGTGCCGTCACGCCCTTTTCCTCTTCCTGGAGGTCCGTCTTGGACGCCTTCTCTACGGTCATCCGCGTCGCCTCGCACGAGCAGCACACCGAAGCAGAGACGTCGACCTTCATGAGCGACCTGCTCGGCGGCAGGCTCGGGGTGGACGCCTACACGCGCTACACCGAGCAGCTCTGGTTCGTGTACCGGGCGCTCGAGGACGCGGCCGAGTCGCTGAAGGACGACCCGGTCGCCGGCCCGTTCATCCAGCCCGAGCTGATGCGCGTCACCGAGATCGAACGCGACCTCGCGCACCTGCTGGGCCCCGACTGGCGCGCCGCGGTTTCGGCCCTCCCGGCGACCGAGGCCTACGCCGCCCGGGTGGCCGAATGCGCGGCCGAGTGGCCGGGCGGCTACGTCGCCCACCACTACACGCGCTACCTGGGCGACCTCTCCGGCGGCCAGATCATCCGCGACAAGGCCGAGCGCACCTGGGGCTTCGAGCGCAAGGGCGACGGCGTCCGCTTCTACGTCTTCGCGGACATCTCCAACCCGGCGGCCTTCAAGCGCACCTACCGGGAACTGCTGGACGCGATAGCCGCGGACGACCTGGAGAAGCAGCGCATCATCGACGAGTGCAAGCGCGCCTTCGACTTCAACGGCGCGGTCTTCCGCGAGCTGGGCGAGCAGTTCCCGCTCAGCGCGTGAGCCCGCGGCGCACGGCCTGCGCCTCGGCCCGTTCGACCGAGGCCCTGCCGTGCACGTGCACCAGTGCCAGGTGGAACAGCGACGGGGCCACCGGCGCCCAGCGGTGGATCCGGTCGGGACGCAGCAGGTAGCGGATCACCTCGGTGGAGCGGAAGGGGACGTATTCGATGCTCTGGTGTTCCCAGCGGTCGGGTACTCCCCTGCTCATGCGCGCCTGGAGCTGCTCACCGCTCAGCTCGTTCAGCCGGGCGTAGTAGTGGGCGCTCCAGGCGCGCTTGTCCACGTCCAGGACGAAGGCCAGCAGGGAGATTGAGTATTCGTGGGGCTCCAGTGACAGCTCCTCGCGCATGCCCCGGCGGGCCGCGGCGTGCAGGTCGGGTGCGTTCCGGCCGGCCGAGTCGATGTGCCGGGAGAGCCCTTCGTTGACCGAGGAGTTCCACAGGCCGGGCGCCAGGCGTACGCGGTCGCTGCGCCGGCTCACCACGAGCAGGTGGTCTGCGGTGACCACGGCCACGTTGATGCCGAAGCTGCACTGCAGGAAGGCCGGGGCGTCCAGCGGCCGTTCGGGGTCGAGGTGGAGCGCCCGGGGCGTGCTCCCGTCGGGCAGCCGGCGGTCCAGCTGCTGGGCGGCGAGGAAGGTGTAGTAGTCCGTCGGCCGCAGCCGCAGGTGGATCTCCGCCTGCTCGTCCATGGCCGTCCGGGAGACTTCGAGGGATTCGAGGGGGCGATCACCGTGTGGCCGTCCCCGTCGAGGATCAGGGCCGAGGTGTGCAGGGGGCCGATGGAGAACGTCGACCAGGCCTGGTCGGCCCGCTCCCGGAAGGTGATGCTGCGCACCACGCCCGCCGAGCGGCGCCTCACCTTGAACCACGCGTCCTGCAGCTACTGATGGAACAGGGTCGCGAACACGACCCCCAGGACCGCGCCCACCACTCCGTTGCCCACGTCTATTCCGCCCACTCACGGAAGACTAGGCCAAATGATCAGCAGCCGACGGCAGTTGGGGCGCGCTCAGACCGTCCGGGCGAAGCGGACGCGGCCGCCGATCTCCACGGTGCCGTCCGGGCCGGGGGCGGTGAGGATCTGGGATCCCGCGCCCTGGGTGATGTTCAGGGCCCGGTTCAGCTCGGCGGTCAGCAGGATCGCGGCCGAACCGGTGGCCTCGTCCTCGGTGATGACGCCGTCGGCGCGGCGCGGGAAGCCGCGGGCGCGTACCCGGCCCGCGGTCTCGTCCTCCCAGGCCCACGCGTACAGCCAGCCCTCGCCCGGCGGCGGGGCCGGCAGCGCCTCCACCTCGGCGACGGACCCGTACTGCTCGGTGCGCTTGCCCTCGACCCACTCGGGGCGGGCCGTGATCCAGGTGAACTCCCCGTCGTCACGGGCCCATACGGACCCGGCGGGCGGCTGGAGCTCCTCGATGTCGAGCAGCCACGCGACCCCGACCAGCGGATGCCCGGCGAAGGACATCCGCGTGCCGGGGGTGCGGATGTCGACGATCCCGCGCTCGGGGTCGTCGACGAACACCGTCTCGCTGTAGCCCAATTCGGCGGCCAGCGCCTGCCGAGACGCGTCGTCGGGGCAGGTCCGGCCGTCGCGTACGACACCGAGCAGGTTGCCGAAGCGGCCGTCACCCGCGCAGAAGACCTTCAACACGTCGAGATCGTTCACGCGGGCATTCAAGCACGGCGCAGGCGGGGTTCGGCGTCGCTGAGCCGGGTCTGCCGGCAGCCGGTGGAAGTGCTCGCGCACGCGCCGCCGGGGGCCCCGCCCGTGGTTCCGGTTAGGGGAGGCGATCCCTCCGGATCCCGTTCCGCAGTACGGAACGGTCATCTCGGCTTGACCTCCGCTTGACCCATGCATGGGCTCGCCGTGAATCGGCCGTGACGGCGCCGTGTCCGGGGCGGAAAGGTGAGAGCTGAATCACTGCTCGGGTGGGTATGGCTCAGGTAAGCCTCGGCTAAGTTAGGTCCGCCTCACCGGCCTCTCCCCCTTGGGACGGCCCGATTCGCCCGACGCCCAGGAGCCCCCTATGCGCCCCGCCCGCCTCACCGTCATCGCCGCCGCCTCCGTGGCGGCCGCCCTGACCGCCGTCACCGGCTGCTCCCAGAAGAGCGACGGGGGCGGCGACGGCGCGATCAAGGTGGCGGCCTCCGACACCGCCTGCGAGGTGTCGAAGAAGGAGTTCCCGGCCGGCAAGATCCAGCTCGACGTCGAGAACAAGGGCTCCAAGGTCACCGAGGTCTACGTCCTCTTCCCGGACGCCCGCATCGTGACCGAGCGCGAGAACATCGGTCCCGGCACCAAGGCCTCCATCACCGCCGAGATCAAGGCGGGCGACTACGAGATCGTCTGCAAGCCCGGCATGAAGGGCGACGGCATCGCCCAGAAGGTCAAGGCCACCGGCAAGGGCGCCGCCGAGGAGAAGCGCAGCCCCGAGGCCGACGCCGCCGTCGCCGCGTACCGCGCGTACGTGGTCACCCAGGCCGAGGAGACCCTCCCCAAGGCGCAGGCCTTCGCCGACGCCGTCAAGGCCGGCGACATCGAGACCGCGAAGAAGCTGTACGCGCCCTCCCGCATCGGCTGGGAGCGCACCGAGCCGGTCGCCGAGTCCTTCGGCGACATCGACCCGAAGGTCGACGTCCGCGAGGACGGCCTGGAGGCCGGCCAGGACCCGGCGAAGGACTGGACGGGCTGGCACCGCCTGGAGAAGTCCCTGTGGGCCGACAACAAGATCGACGACGCCGACAAGAAGCTCGCCGACACCCTGATCGCCGACCTGACCGACTGGCAGAAGAAGGTCGGCACGGCGGAGATCACCCCCAGCTCCATCGCGAACGGCGCCAAGGAGCTCCTCGACGAGGTCGCCACCGGCAAGGTCACCGGCGAGGAGGAGCGTTACTCCCACACCGACCTGGTCGACTTCAAGGCCAACGTCGAGGGCGCGGAGAAGGCGTTCGAGGTCCTGAAGCCGATCGTCTCGAAGACCGACCCGGCGCTCACCAAGCAGCTGGAGACCCAGTTCGCGGCGATGACCGTCCTGCTGGACAAGTACCGCGCCGACAAGGCCTCCTACGACTTCACCTCCTACGACAAGGTCTCCGAGGCCGAGCGCAAGGAGCTCTCCGACGCCGTCTCCGCCCTCGGTGAGCCGCTGTCCAAGCTCGCCGCCGCGGTCACCAAGTAAGTCGCGAGCAGAGTCGAAGGAGGCGGGAGAACACGATGAGTGAGTCGGCGGCGGCGCAGCCACAGCAGCCCGAACAGCAGGACACCAACGAGTCCGGGACCGCGCCCTCGCGGCGTGCCGTCCTGGGCTGGGGCGGGGCCGGGCTCGCGCTCGGCGCGGCCGCGGCCGGCGGTGCGGCGGCCGCGTTCGGCAGCGGGCCGGACATGGTCTCGGCGGCCGCCGCCGGTGCGGCCGTGCCGTTCCACGGCGACCACCAGGCCGGTATCGCCAGCGCCGTGCAGGACCGTCTGCACTTCGCGGCCTTCGACGTGAAGGCGAAGAGCCGCGAGGAGCTGATCGAGCTCCTGAAGGAGTGGACCGAGGCGGCCCGCCGCATGACGGCCGGCCTGCCGGTCGGCGAAGGCGGCTTCGGCGGCCTCCCGGAGGCCCCGCCGGACGACACGGGCGAGGCGCTCGGCCTGAAGGCCTCCCGCCTCACCCTGACCATCGGTTTCGGTCCGGGCCTGTTCGCCAAGGACCGGTTCGGGCTGGAGGGCAAGCGCCCCGAGGCGCTGGTCGACCTGGAGCTGTTCCCCGGCGACAACCTGGACCCGGCCCGCTCCGGCGGCGACATCTGCGTCCAGGCCTGCGCCGACGACCCGCAGGTCGCCGTGCACGCGATCCGCCAGCTGGCCCGCATCGGCTTCGGCAAGACCGTGGTGCGCTGGTCGCAGTTGGGCTTCGGCAAGACCTCCTCGACCACGCCCGAGGCGCAGACCCCGCGCAACATGATGGGCTTCAAGGACGGCACCCGGAACATCGCGGGCACCGACAAGGCCGCCCTGGACAAGCACGTGTGGGTCGGCGCCGGCGACGGCAGCGACTGGATGACCGGCGGCTCGTACCTGGTGGCGCGGCGGATCCGGATGAACATCGAGATCTGGGACCGCACCCCCCTGCAGGAGCAGGAGGACATCTTCGGCCGCGACAAGGGCGAGGGCGCCCCGGTCGGCAAGTCGAAGGAGCGCGACGAGCCGTTCCTGAAGGCGATGAAGCCGGAGGCGCACGTCCGCCTCGCGCACCCGGACACCAACAACGGCGCGATGATGCTGCGCCGCGGCTACTCCTTCACCGACGGTACGGACGGCCTGGGCCGGCTCGACGCGGGCCTGTTCTTCCTCGCCTACCAGCGGGACGTGCGCAAGGGCTTCATCCCCGTGCAGCGCAGCCTGGCGAAGGCGGACGTCCTCAACGAGTACATCCAGCACGTGGGCTCGGCGATCTTCGCCGTCCCGCCGGGCGTCCGCGACAAGGACGACTGGTGGGGCCGGACGCTGTTCGCGTAGTCCCCGTCGTACCGCTCGTAGAGCCTGGAGAGGAACAACCGCCGTGTTCGGCAACTATCTGATCGGCCTGCGCGAGGGGCTGGAGGCCAGCCTGGTCGTCTGCATCCTCGTCGCGTACCTGGTGAAGACCGAGCGCCGGGACGCCCTGCGTCCCGTGTGGCTCGGCATCGGGATCGCCTGCGCGATCTCGCTCGCCTTCGGCGCGATGCTCGAATTCGGCACCCAGGAGCTGACGTTCGAGGCGCAGGAGCTGCTGGGCGGCACCCTCTCCATCATCTCGGTGGGTCTGGTGACGTGGATGGTCTTCTGGATGAAGCGCACCGCGCGGCACCTGAAGGCCGAGCTGCACGGCAAGCTCGACTCGGCGCTCGCCATGGGCACCGGCGCGCTGGTCGCCACGGCCTTCCTGGCCGTGGGCCGCGAGGGCCTGGAGACCGCGCTGTTCGTGTGGGCCTCCGTCCGCGCGAGCGGCGAGGGCTCCTCGGCCCCGCTGGCCGGAGTACTCCTCGGCATCGCGACCGCCATACTCCTCGGCTGGCTGTTCTACCGGGGCGCGCTGAAGATCAACCTGGCGAAGTTCTTCAAGTGGACCGGCGCCATGCTGGTGGTCGTCGCCGCGGGCGTGCTCGCGTACGGGATCCACGACCTCCAGGAGGCCCGCTTCCTGGGCGGCCTGGGCGACAAGGCCTTCGACATCAGCGCCACCATCCCGCCGGACAGCTGGTACGGGACCCTCCTCAAGGGCGTCTTCAACTTCCAGCCGGACCCCACCGTCATCCAGCTCTCGGTGTGGGCGCTCTACCTGGTGCCGGTGCTGGCGCTGTTCCTGTACGACTCGGCCCGCCCGGCGGCCGCGAAGCCGCAGCCGGCGCAGGCCGAGGAGGCCACGCAGACCGGCTGACGGACCCGAACGGCCGCTCAGGCGATCCGCACGCCCTCGCCGCCGACCCTGACCCGGGGGTCGCCGGCGCGCAGCTCCACCGTGAGCTCGCCCGGCCGGCCCATGTCCTCCCCCTGGTGGAGGGTGAGCACGGCGTCCGCCGGGACCAGGCCGAGCTCGCGGGCGTACGCGCCGAACGCGGCCGCGGCGGCGCCCGTGGCGGGGTCCTCCACGGCGCCGCCGACCGGGAAGGGGTCCCGTACGTGGAAGACCGTCGGGGCCTCCCGGTACACCAGCTGGACCGTGGTGAGGTCCAGGCGCCGCATCAGGGCCTCCAGCCGCGCGAAGTCGTACGCGAGGTCCGCGAGCCGGGCCCGGGTGGCGGCGCCGAGCACCAGGTGCCGGGCTCCGGCGTAGGCGATGCGCGGCGGGAACGCCGGGTCCAGGTCCGCCTCCGGCCAGGCCAGCGCGGCCAGCGCCTCCGCGAGATCGGCCGGGCCGACCTCCTCCACGTGCGGCTCGACGCTGGTCAGCACGGCCCGGAACCCGCCGCCCCCGCCCTCCGCGGTCACCGACACCGGGACGGTCCCCGCCCGCGTGGCGAACAGCAGCTCGCCCGCGCCGATCCGCTCCCCCAGCGCCACGGCGGTGGCCACCGTGGCGTGCCCGCAGAACGGCACCTCCGCCTTCGGGCTGAAGTACCGCACGGTGAAGGCGCGGCCGGGCAGACCGCCGAGCCCCTCGGGCGGGTCGGTCAGGAAGGCCGTCTCGCTGTAGCCCAGCCCGGCGGCGATCTCCAGCATCGCGCCCTCGTCGAGCCCGGCGGCGTCGAGGACGACCCCGGCGGGGTTGCCGCCTTCCGGGTCCCGGGAGAAGGCGGTGTAACGGAGCACTTCGGCACGGTTCATGCGGCCATGATCAAACAGGGCCCCCTGAACCTGCAACGAAAAGGGTCTCAGCCCCGCCCGATGTACGGCATCGTCGTCGCCATCACCGTCGCGAACTGCACGTTCGCCTCCAGCGGCAGCTCCGCCATGTGCAGCACGGTGCGCGCCACGTCGGCGGCGTCCATCACCGGCTCGACGGCCAGCTGTCCGTTGGCCTGGAGGATGCCCGTCTGCATCCGCTCGGTCATCTCAGTGGCAGCATTGCCAATGTCGATCTGCCCGCACGCGATCCGGTAGGGCCGCCCGTCCAGCGACAGCGACTTCGTCAGCCCCGTCATCGCGTGCTTGGTCGCGGTGTACGCCACCGAGTTCGGGCGCGGCACGTGCGCGGAGATCGACCCGTTGTTGATGATCCGGCCGCCCTGCGGGTCCTGTTCCTTCATCTGGCGGTACGCGGCCTGCGCGCACAGGAAGGCGCCCGTCAGGTTGACGTCCACCACGGACCGCCACGCCTCGTAGGAGATGTCCTCCAGCGGCACCCCGCCGGGACCGAAGGTCCCCGCGTTGTTGAACAGCAGATCAAGCCGCCCGTACCGCTGCCGAACCGACTCGAACAGCGCAGTCACGTCGTCCGGGTCGCTCACGTCGGCCCGTACGCACAGCACGTCGGCGTCCGCGCCGGCGGCCTTCGCGGTCTCCTCCAGCGGCTCGGTCCGGCGGCCGGCCACGGCGACGGCCCAGCCGGCCGCGGCCAGGGTCAGGGCCACGGAGCGGCCGATTCCGGATCCGGCGCCGGTCACCACTGCGATCTTCTTGGCACTTGCGTTCATGGGGCCGCAGGTTACGTCACACCGGGCTCTGGCCCCGGGACGTTCCGAAAGCTGAGAGCATGGGTCGGGCAGGGGTGCCGATGAGCAGACAAGAGGACTGGAGTTCCGTATGTCGGAGAGAGGCCCCTCGACGGCCCCCTCAGGCGCCGCGTCGCCCGAATCGCCCCCCTCCCCCACACTCACAGCCGCACGCCGCACCGGCCTGCTGGTCACCTTCATACTCGGCGGGCTGACCGCCCTCCCCCCGCTGTCGATGGACATGTACCTCCCGGCCCTGCCGGAGGTCACCAGCGCCCTGCACAGCCCGGCCGCGACCATCCAGCTCACCCTGACCGCCTGCCTCGCCGGCATGGCACTGGGCCAGCTCGTCATCGGCCCGATGAGCGACAAATGGGGCCGCCGCCGCCCCCTCCTCACCGGCATGGTCGTCTACGTCCTCGCCACCGCGATCTGCGCCCTCGCCCCCTCCGCCGAACTCCTGATCGCCTTCCGACTCCTCCAGGGCCTGGCCGGCTCGGCCGCGATCGTCATCGCCCGGGCCGTCGTACGCGACCTGTACGACGGCGTCGAGATGGCGAAGTTCTTCTCCACCCTGATGCTCATATCCGGGGTCGCCCCGATCATCGCCCCGCTCATCGGCGGCCAGGTGCTCCGCTTCGCCGACTGGCGCGGCGTCTTCGTGATCCTCACCGCCGTGGGCCTCGTCCTCACCCTCACGGTCTGGCGCAGCCTCGACGAAACCCTCCCGCCCGAACGCCGCCACACCGGGGGCGTCGGCTCGGCCCTGCGGACCATGCGGGGCCTGCTCGGCGACCGCGTCTTCACCGGCTACACCCTGACCGGCGGCTTCGCCTTCGCCGTGCTCTTCTCGTACATCTCCGCCTCGCCGTTCGTCGTGCAGGAGATCTACGGGGCTTCGCCGCAGGCCTTCAGCCTGCTCTTCGGGGTCAACTCCGTCGGCCTGATCGCCGTCGGCCAGATCAACGGCAAACTGCTGGTGGGCCGGGTCAGCCTGGACAAGGTGCTGTCCATCGGCCTCGCAGTCGTCACAGCCTCAGCGATCTCACTGCTCCTCCTCGCGACCGGGGTCTTCGGAAAGACCGGCCTCACCCCCATCGCCATCGCCCTCTTCGTGCTGATGTCGGCGATGGGCGTCGTCCTGCCCAACACCAACGCCCAGGCCCTGATGCGGACCCCGCACGCGGCGGGCTCGGCCTCCGCGCTCATCGGCACCAGCTCCTTCCTGGTCGGGGCGATCGCGTCCCCGCTGGTCGGGATCGCCGGCGAGGACACGGCCGTCCCCATGGCCCTGGTCCAACTGACCTGCGCCCTGCTCTCGGTGACCTGCTTCCTCACCCTCTGCCGCCCCTGGCAACCCCGGGACTGACCCCCGCCGCCGGGGTCGGGTGTGCGGTGGGGTGCCCCCCGTGCGCCCGGCCCCGGCGGCCCCTCGCGTGCGGGCCGCTGCGCGGGGCCTTCCCCCACCCCGCCCCTTCCCGAAACCGGGCTCTGCCCGGACCCTCCCCCAGACTCCGTCCGGGGGTACCCCCGCCCTCAAACGCCGGACGGGCTGGAGGGGGCGGCCGGGCTGGAGGGTGCGGCCGGGAGCGCTCAGAGGGCGGCATAAACTTCGCAGGTGAACGCCGCCTCCGTCCCCACCACCGCCGAGACCCTCCGCAGCGCGCTCGGCAGTCTGCTCGAGGGGCTCCCGCCCAAGCAGGCCTCGGCCGCCGTCGAACGGCTCATCGCCAGCTACCGGGGGCAGACCCCGACCGACGCTCCCGTACTGCGCGACCGCTCCGACGTGGCCGCGTACGCGGCGTACCGGATGCCGGCGACCTTCGAGGCGGTGCAGTCCGCCCTCGACGGGCTCGCCGAGGCGGCCCCCGGCTGGGCCCCGGCCTCTCACGTGGACGTGGGCGGCGGCACCGGCGCCGCGACCTGGGCGGTCGACGCCATCTGGGACGGACCCCGCGAGACCACGGTCCTGGACTGGGCGGAGCCGGCGCTCAAGCTCGGCAAGGAGCTCGCGCAGTCCTCCCCCTCCCCCGCGCTCCGCGCAGCGGACTGGCGGCGGGCCGTCATCGGCTCCGGCATCGCCCTCCCCGACGCCGACCTCGTCACGGTCTCGTACGTACTGGGCGAGCTCACCCCCGAGGCCCGCACGGCGGTCGTCGCCGAAGCGGCCCGCGCCGGTCAGGCCGTGGTCCTGATCGAGCCGGGCACGCCGGAGGGCTACCTCCGCATCCGCGAGGCCCGCGACCAGCTGATCGCGGCGGGCCTGCACGTCGCCGCCCCCTGCCCGCACGACGGCACCTGCCCGATCGAGGTCGGCCGGGACTGGTGCCACTTCTCGGCACGGGTCAGCCGGTCCTCCCTGCACCGCAAGGTCAAGGGCGGCTCGCTCCCGTACGAGGACGAGAAGTTCAGCTACGTCGCGGCGACCCGCTTCCCGACGGAACCGGCCGCCTCCCGGATCACGCGCAAGCCGCAGATCCGGAAGGGGCTGGTCCAGCTGGAGCTGTGCGGCCCCGAGGGCGAGGGCCTGGCCCGGGTCAACGTGACCAAGCGCCACGGCGACCTCTACAAGGCCGCCCGGGACGCCGACTGGGGCGATGCCTGGCCCCCGGCCGACGAGGCGGAGTAGCGGGAGGGGCCACCAGGCCCACCCGGCCGCCACCCGCCCCCACCCGGGAGGGCTACGGCCGCAGCTCCTGCGTGCAGCACTTCACGCTGCCGCCGCCCTTGAGCAGTTCCCCCAGATCCATCGGGACCGGCTCGAACCCCCGGTCCCGCAGCGGCGCGAACAGCCCCGTGGCCTCCTGCGGGAGCAGCACGTGCCGGCCGTCCGAGACCGCGTTCAGGCCGAGCGCCGCCGCGTCCGCCGCGTCCGCGATCAGGGCGTCGGGGAAGAGCCGGCGCAGAACGCCCTGGCTGCCCGGTGAGAAGGCGGCCGGGTAGTACATGATCTCGTCCCCGTCGAGGACGCTCAGCGCCGTGTCCAGGTGGTAGAAGCGCGGGTCCACCAGATCGAGACCGATGACGGGCCGCCCGAAGAACTCCTGCGCCTCGTCGTGGGAGAGCGGGCTGGAGCGGAAGCCCCGGCCGGCCAGGATGTAACTGGCGGTGACGGCGAAGTCCCCCTCGCCCTCGTTGACGTGGGACGGCTCGTGGATGTCCGCGTAGCCGTGCTCACGGAACCAGGCGAGGTGGATCTCGGCCTCGGCGCTCCGCTCCGGGTAGGCGAACCGGGCGCCGAGCACCCGGCCGCCGACCACGAGGGCCCCGTTGGCCGCGAAGACCATGTCCGGCAGTCCGGGGTCGGGTACGAGGGTCTCGACGGTGTGCCCGAGACCGCGGTAGCGGTCCCTCAGGTCCTCCCACTGGGCCAGTGCGAGGGGCAGGTCCACCGGTTTCGTGGGGTCCATCCACGGGTTGATGGAGTACGTGACCTTGAAGTGTGCCGGTGGGCACATCAGGTAGCGCCGGGGTGTGGCGTCTCTGCGCAAAGAAGGCTCCTCACGACTTACGACTTCGGCATGCGCCGAGCGTGGAGAGAATCGTCTCTCCACAAGAAGGACACCGCAGTGAACTGATTGGGTGGTTTACCGGGCAAGGAGGAGACGAGACGTCTCGCTTGGTAGTTTCGAGCCATGCCCAAAGCCCCTGACGCCACCCGCCGCAGCGACCGCTCCCGGCGCGCCATCCTCGACGCCGCGCTCGCGCTCGTCGGAGAGGTCGGCTACAACAAGCTGACCATCGAGGCCATCGCCGCCCGCGCCGGGGTCGGCAAGCAGACCATCTACCGCTGGTGGCCGTCGAAGGCCGCCGTCCTCCTCGACGCCTCGCTGGCGCTCGCCGGGGACGCAGAGTCGGACGCCGAGTGGACCGGCTTCCCCGACACCGGGGACCTCGCAGCCGACCTGAAGCACGTCCTGCGCGCGACGGTGGACGAGTTCACCGAGGAGAAGTACGAGGCCCCCGCGCGCGCCCTCACGGCCGCCGGGGCCACCGATCCCGAGCTCGGCGCACAGTTCAACGAGCGGCTGCTGGAACCGCAGCTCGCCCTCTACGAGGCCCGGTTGCGCGCGGCCCGGGACGCCGGGCAGCTCGCGCCGGACACGGATCTGCGGCTGGTGGTGGAGATGCTGCTGGGGCCGCTCACCTACCGCTGGCTGCTGCGGACGGCGCCGCTGACGCACGCTTACACGGACGCTCTGGTGGACCGGGTGCTCGGCGGGGTGGCCAACGTCACCGCCCGTTGAAACACGAACATCCAGCGAACATACGTCCAGTTTGTGTGGTTATGTAGGTGTTTCCGGGCCCTCATCCCCAACCCCCCGGTCGTCAAGAGCGGTCACCGGGGGCGCAGGATGGTGGGACGATGTCAGGGTCTGCCAGGGTGCCAGGTTCTGCCGGGGCAATGTTCGGTGAGGGGATAGATGGGGTCTGAGTCCGGCCGCGTCACGCGCGGCGCGCAGAGCAGGATCTCCCAGTGGCTGCTGCGGCGCCGGAAACCCGCGGCCGAGGACCCCGGACGCGAGCGCGAGGCGCTCCTCCTGTCGGTCGCCGCCGCCGGTCTGCCGCTCGCCCCCGCCGCCCATCCGACCGGCTACCGATGTTCGTGCGACCGCATCGGCTGCCCCACGCCGGCCCGGCACCCGCTCTCCTTCGCCTGGCAGACCCAGTCGACCACCGACCGCGCCCAGGTCGAACGCTGGGCCCGCAACCAGCCCCAGGCCAACTTCGTCACCGCGACCGGCATGGTCCACGACGTACTGGACGTCCCGCTGGAAGCCGGCACCGACGCCCTCACCCGCCTGCTGGAGGCCGGCATCGAGGTCGGCCCCGTGGCCGAGTCGGGCGGCACCGGCGACCAGGCCCGCATGCTCTTCTTCACCGCCACCCGCGGCACCCCCGAGGACGAGGACGAGTGGTGGCCGTGCGAACTGGACTGCCACCCCGAGACGATGGACGAGCACCCGGGCCTGCGCTGGCACTGCCGCGGCAGCTACGTCCTGGTCCCCCCGGCGGCCCTCCCCGGTGACCACGCGGTGACCTGGATCCGCGGCATGGAACACCCCCTCCCGGACCCGCTCACCCTGCTGGAGACCCTGACGGACGCCTGCGCGCAGTACGCGGGCGCCGCGGACCAGACCCCGTCGGCGGTGGCCTGGCCCCTGGGCCGCTAGGCCTCCGGGCGGCCGGGCCCCTGCGGCGCCTAGCGCTGTGACCCGGTGAACCTTGCCGGTCACAGCACTAGGCCGCCTTCACGAGTACGGGCTTGCGTCCCGGCCGGAGCGCGAGCAGCACCCCGAGGCCTCCGGCCAGCAGGATCAGCGCGGCCGCGCCCAGCGTCGCCGCGTCCGGGGAGGTCAACGCCTGGCCGCGCAGCGCCTGCCAGGTCAGCAGCGCCAGCACCGCCGCGTACGCACCACCGGCCACCAGGGTCACCCTCAGCCGCACCCGCTCCTCGCGCAACCGGGCGTAGCGCGCGGTGAGGGCGGCCAGGACGAGCACGAACAGCGGCAGCAGCTGCAGCGCGTGCATGCCGACGAAGTGCGGGATGCGCAGGTCGCCGCCGGTGGTGGACCAGCCGGTGAGCGGCATGCCCGGGCCTCCGTCGGGAACGCCCACGCTGTGCGCGCCGACCAGCGGGGCCTCGCCGTCATCGGCCGCCGCCCGCTGCTCGGGCGTGGCTTGCGTCATCAGGAAGCCGAGTCCGGCACCGGTCAGCGTGAGGACCGCGGAGATCCGGATCGCCCAGGTGGTGGCGCGGTCGGCGAGCGGGGCCCGGAAGAGCAGGACGGCGATCACGAGGGTGGCCGTCCACAGCACCACCACGATCGCGGCCATGGCGTCGTACAGCTGCGCGTCGAGCGGCGTGGCGCGGTTGAAGTGCATCTGCCGGCCGCGGAACACCTGAAGGGTTATCAGCGCCATCTCCATGGCGCTCGTGACGGCCACCACCGTGCCCGCCCACCAGGCCGGCCGGCCCAGCCGGGGCCGGGCGCGGCCGAGCAGGGAGATCATCCAGGCCAGGCTCAGTGCGTATCCGACGAACGACACCGAGAACTTGAACGGCTTGGCCCAGATCGGGGCGCCGACAAGCACCCGGTCGTCGAGGAGGATCCCGACTGCGGAGCCGGCTGCCCAGAAGACCATCACGCCGGCGAAGACCACCAGCGGGCGGTGCCACGTACGTAAGGAAGAGAACACGGTCAGACCCCCAGAACCCAAGGAATAGATAGTGGCACTCGCCGCTATCTGGTAGCGCCACTATCTATGATGAGCGCGGCGGAAGACAAGCCCGAGATCGAAGGACGGACGCGAGGATGCGCATCGGAGAGCTGAGCGCACGGACCGGGGTCCCGGTGCCGACGATCAAGTACTACGTACGGGAGGGGCTGCTCCCTGCCGGCGAACTCAGCAGCCCCAACCAGGCGCGTTACGAGGACTCCCACGAGCGCAGGCTGCGGCTGATCCGGGGACTCCTGGAGGTGGGCGGGCTCTCACTGGCGGCCATCCGCGAGGTCCTCACGGCCGTGGACGACAAGGAGAAGCCCGTCCACAAGGTGCTCGGCGCGATCGCGGACCGGCTGGTCCCGGAGCACGGCGGCGGGGAGCCCGACGCGGAGACGGTTTTGGCGCGGGAGAAGGTGGCCCAGCTCGTCGCGGCCCGCGGCTGGCAGGTCGATCCGGGCGGCCCGGCGGGCGAATCCCTCGCCGCGGCCCTGGCGGCCCTGTCCCGGGCGGGCCACGGCCGCTTCGAGGAGGTGCTCGACGCGTACGCCGAGGCGGCCGAGCGGGTGGCCGGGGCGGACATGGCGTACGTGTCGCGCATGGTCGCCCGTGAGGACCTGGTCGAGTCGGTGGCGGTGGGCACCGTCCTCGGCGACACGATGCTCGCTGCGCTGCGGAGGCTGGCCCAGGTGAACCTCTCGGCCCGCGCGAACCCCGCCCCCTGACCAAACGCCGCCCACGCGCCTCAACCGCCGACGGGGCAAGCTGCCCTGGGGCTCCGCCCCGGACCCCGCGCCTCAAACGCCGGCGAGGCTGGAGTTGGCTGATGCTGGCTGCCAGGTGCAGATCAGCCTGAACTGCACTTCGCGAATCCAGCCCGCCGGGCGGAAATCCAGCCCCTCCGGCGTTTGCGGAGCGGGGTCCGGGGCCGAGCCCCGGGGCCTGGCCGCACCCGCCGGGGGCTAAGAGATGTTCCGCAATTCGGGTTACTTCCTGTATCCGAATATGGCGCTTAATCTCCGGGTTTTGGGTGCGCTGTCCGCCAGGCGTCGAGGCGCTCGACCGGCCACAGCGGGGTGCACCTGACGTACACGGGGGCGGGGAAGTCGGCGCGGCTGCTGTTGAGGTTGTAGACGTGCTGGACGGTCACCTTGAGTCGCCCCGCTGCTTGCTTCACGTCTTCGCATTCGGGGACTTTGATGGCCGGACCGCATTTCGACTTCGGCTGCCATGGGTGACCGAATCACGTAGCGTGTCGCATGTTGACCAATCTGTGACGGGGGGTGACGGTTATGCAGGCTGCCCAGACGGCATCGAAGTTCCGGGGAAAGAACAAGGCCCCGAAGTGGAGGAAGCCCGACGACGGGATGGTGTCGGTGATGGTGCTGCCCCTGGCCGTCACCGACCCCGGCGACCTGGCCCGGCTCGACAAGCTGTACGGCGCGATGTGGAACATCAAGCGGGCCATACAGCGGGATGCCCGCGCCAAGGTGGATGCCTACTGGGCCGCGTACCACGAGCGCAACGAGCAGGGAGCGAAGGCCGTACGGCAGCGCCTGGGCCTGTCCCGCGAAGCCCTGGAACGCTGCGCGTACAAGCACCTGGAGGACTCAGGGCACCTCAAGCACCACGTGTCCAAGGCCCTGGCCATGCACATGGCCGACGAGGTGTGGAACGGCGTGCAGCGGCACCTGTTCCCCGACGCCACCGGGAAGTGCTCCGGACGGCCGAAGACCGGCCGATGGCACGACTTCACCCGCATTCCGGGCCGCGCCCGCTCACACACGACCGAGAAGAAGTGGGAGACCTTTCGCCTGGTCGGCTCCCTGCGCGGCCACGCCATGGCCTACACCGGCGGCGGCCGCCACGAGGTACAGCAGCCGCGCCGGATGCCGAAGCCTCACATTCCGGCCGGCCCTCTGCCTACGGGGAAGACGACCGCCTCGGGCAAGCCGCTGATGCGGAAGGCCACGTGGTGGGACCACACGGGCCCGCTCGCTGTCGTCTTCGCGGGCGGCCCCGACAGTACGTCCGGTGACCTCGTTCTCCCCGTCCGCATCCCGCAGGGGCCGGGGCAGTGGGCGCGAGTGGAACACTTCCTCGCCAACCCCGGCCGCTGGCACAAGGTGGACCTGGTCCGCCGCCGCAAGGCGTCCGCTCCGGGCGGCTGGGCGTACGAAGCGCACCTGATGATCCTTGGCCCCGGCTACACCGCCCCCGCCATACAGCAGATGCGGGAACAGGCCGCCGCCCTAGACCGGATCGGCGGGGTGGACGGCAACGTCTCCAACCTCTCCGTCGTCTCCTTCCCCGCCGCGCTGGACACCGACCACGGCGGCCCGGCGTCCACGGAGATCACGCTCACCGACGCCGAGCGCACCCTGCTGGCCAAACAGGCGAAGAAGCAGCGAGGCCGGGCGCGGGCACTAGAACGCTCCCGCCGCTCCACGAACACCGCCCACTACGAACTGTCGAAGAAGCAGACCCGCCGCGCCGAGCGACGCGCCTCCAAGGGCCTGCCCGTCAAGACCGTCACGGTGCCGGGCGGTGCCCGCGCGGCTCGTACGAACGGGGTACCGAAGCAGGCGTACCCTCGTGACCGGCTGTCCGCCAACTACCGCCAGCAGCGCGCCCGCCACGCCGAGCACGCCGCCTCAGCGGCCGAGCACCGCAGGTTCCGCGCCCGCCAAATCGCCCGGCAGATCATCGCCGTCCACGGCCCCGTGCTCGTGGTGGAGGATTGCGACATCCGCACCTGGTACCGGCTGTGGGGCAAACGCCTGTCCCAGACCACGCCCGGCATGTTGATCTCAGCCCTCGAGGTGGAATGCCGGGCGGCGGGCGGGCGGCTGGTACGGGCGGCCACCTGGTCAACGGCCCTGTCGCAGCACTGCCTGTGCGGTGAGCGCGTGACCAAGACGCTGCGGGACCGTGAGCACAAGTGCACCGCCTGCGGCCTCGTCGGGAAGCGTGACCTCGTGTCCGCCGCGCTGGCCGCGTTCGTCCGCCTCACCGACGCGGACGACCCCACCACCGCGTGCCTGGACAGCGCAATGTCCCGGCACGCACAGATCGTGTACGGAGAAGGGCTGGAAGAAGCCCTGCGTGAGTCAACCACACCGCGCCAGAACACCCCTCGGGGTGCTGGCCGCGTGGCAGTCCCCCACCAACGGGAGACCTCTGCTCACCGAACCGCCGCAAGGCGGCCCCGAGCAACCCCGGATGAGACACGCCCCGTGCGTGACCACGCCGGAAAGCCCGGACGCCGCCCCGGCTGCGACCCACAGCTCACCCTCTGGTGAATTGCGGAACAAGTCTTAGTGGTGGATCTGGGTCACCACGACGTCGAGGGACCACGCCTTGGCCGGCTTCGCGGGAGCCTCCGCCTCCACCACGTAGCCGAGGTCCCGCAGGGCCTCGACCAGCTCGGCCGGAGCGGCCGGCACGGCCCCCCCGAGCAGCAGGTCACGGACCAGCCGCCCCTTCGTCGCCTTGTTGAAGTGGCTCACCACCGACCGCTTCTCCACCCCGTCCACCACCTGCGAGTGCAGCACCCGCACGGTCGCCGTCCGCCCCGCGACCTCGCCCTTCGGCTTCCACGCCGCCCCGTACGCCGCCGACCGCAGGTCCAGCACCAGCCCGTCCCCGGCCGCCTCCGGCATGACCTCCGCCATCGGCGCCCGCCAGTACGCGCCCAGCGCGCCCAGCCCCGGCAGCTTCACGCCCATCGAGCAGCGGTACGACGGGATGCGGTCACCGATCCGCACCGCGCCCCACAGTCCCGAGAAGACCAGCAGCGAGCGCTCGGCGAGCTCCCTCGCGGCGGGGGTCAGGTCGGCCAGGCCCAGCGCGTCGTACAGCACGCCCGTGTAGATCTCCCCCGCCGGGCGGGCCGCCGCGGACCGGAGTTCCAGGTTCTTCGCCACCTCGCCGCGCAGGCCCTCGCTCAGGCCCAGCACCTCGCGCGCCTTCAGCTCGTCGGCCCCGCACAGCTCGACCAGCTCCTCCAGGACCGCCGCGCGGGCCGGGGCCAGCCCGGGCAGCGACAGCGTCTCCGGCTTCAGGGGTGCGCCGGAGCCGCCGGCGGCCTTTCCTTCGGAGGGCGGCAGCAGCACGAGCACGGTGGTTCTCCTTCAGTACGACACGGCGCAGGGGATGCGGCCCCCGAATCAGGGTAGACGGCCCGCCGGCCCCCGTGCCCCGCCTCCGACAAAGCACCCGAACCGCGCAAACCGCCCGGCCAGGGCCTAGGCTCGACCCATGCCACGCCGTCAGATGCACATGACCGGCGCAGACGGGGCTGCCCTGCGGGCCGCGCTGCGTGAACTGCGGACGAAGCTGGAGGTGCCCGGGGAGTTCCCGGCGGCGGTCCTCGCCGAGGCCGAGCACGCGGCGGCGCACCCGCGCCTGCCGGAGCTGGACAGCACCGACATCCCCTTCTTCACCATCGACCCCCCGACCTCGGTCGACCTCGACCAGGCCATGCACCTGGCGAAACGATCCTCCGGCGGCTACCGCGTCCACTACGCCATCGCCGACGTCGCCGCGTTCGTCACCCCGGGCGGCGCCCTCGACGCCGAGGCCCACCGCCGCGTCACCACCCTGTACTTCCCCGACGGGAAGGTCCCGCTGCACCCGGCCGTGCTCTCGGAGGCCGCAGCCAGCCTGCTCCCCGACCAGACCTGCCCGGCCCTGCTCTGGCGGCTCGACCTGGACGCCGACGGCCGGGTCGAGACCACCGACGTGCGCCGCGCCCTGGTCCGCAGCCGGGCCAAACTCGACTACGACGGCGTCCAGAAGGCCATCGACTCCGGCACCGCCGAGGAGCCGCTCGCCCTCCTCAAGGACATCGGCCGGCTCCGCGAGGCCCTGGAACGCGAACGCGGCGGCATCTCGCTGAACGTGCCCGAGCAGGAGATCGTCGCGCAGGACGGCTCGTACGCCCTCGCCTACCGCGCCCCGCTGCCCGCCGACGGCTGGAACGCCCAGATCTCCCTCATGACCGGCATGGCCGCGGCCGACCTGATGCTGGCCGTCGGCACCGGCATCCTGCGCACCCTGCCGAACGCCCCCGACGGCGCCGTCGGCAAGCTGCGGCGGACGGCGAAGGCCCTGCGGATCGACTGGCCGCACCACGTCCCGTACGCGGAACTCGTCCGCTCCCTCGATCCGCACCGCCCCGCCCACGCCGCGTTCCTCCAGGAGTGCACCGCCCTGCTGCGCGGCGCGGGCTACACGGTCTTCACCGGAGGCGAGACCCCCGACCCGGCGATCCACTCCGCGGTGGCGGCCCCGTACGCGCACTGCACCGCGCCGCTGCGCCGGCTCGCCGACCGGTACGCCGGCGAGCTGTGCCTGGCCGCGGTGGCCGGGGCCGAGCCCCCGCGCTGGGCGGTGGACGCGCTCGCGGAGCTCCCCGAGCGGATGGCGGACGGCACCCGGCTCGCGAACACGGCGGAGCGGGAGTCGGTGGACCTCGTCGAGGCCGCCGTACTGAAGGACCGCGTCGGGGAGACCTTCGAGGCCACGGTGATCGACGTCAAGGACCGGGAGCCGCTGGTCGGCACGGTCCACCTGGCCGAGCCGGCGGTGGTGGGCCGCGTCGAGTCCGCGCGGGAGGAACTCCCGCTGGGCGAACGCGTCCGGGTCCGCCTCACGCAGGCGGACCCGGGGACGGCGAAGATCCTCTTCGCTACGGCCTGAGCGCTCCTGCGAGCGCTCCTACGAGGGCTCGCGGGTCGTCGGCGTGGAAGCGGACGACCCGCGCCTCCCCCCGGGCCCCCAGCGGGCGGGTGAAGGGGAGCGGCCGGGCCAGCTCCAGGGTCACCGTGGTCTGGCTGCCGACGATCAGGTCGAGCACCCCGTCCTCGGAGAGGGTGACCAGCCGGCCCTCGGGGTAGCGGCGGTCCACCCGGACCGAGGCCACCGCGTCCGGCGGCACGACGAGGTCGAACAGGGCCCCGTAGCGGATCCGCAGGGACCCGTCGGCGCGGACCACGTGCGGCCGGGTGACGCAGGCGGCGTGCAGGGCGAGCACGATCAGGATCCCGTAGACGTCGAGGACGAGCACCACGCGGTGCACCGCGGGCCAGGGGATGAGGAAGGCGAGCGCGACGGTCTCGACCACCGACACGAAGAGCATTCCGTACATCATGGCGGTCTGCGGGCCCGTGTAGGGGGCGGCGAGGTCCCCGGCCCGCACCCCCTGCTTGCGCCGCAGGGCCCACCAGCCGAGCGAGGCCGTGGCCCGCAGCTCGTGCGCCAGCAGCCGCCGCACCTGTACGGGCACCACGGCCCGCACCGCGGCCCGCCAGGCCTCCCCGCGCCGCGCACCGCGGCCGCGCTCGGCCGCGTACAGCCGGCCCAGCACCCGGGCCTCCAGCAGCACCGCCCCGAGCACCAGCCCCTCGGCGAGGGCGAGCGCCCACCCCGGCAGCCGGACCCCGGCGACCAGGCACACCACGAGCGCCACCTCGGCCGGCACGACGGCGGCGACGGCGACCCGCGCCGCCCGTATCCCGCTCATCGCACTCATCCCGCTCATCCCCTCCCCGTCCCCTTCTCCATGAACGCCTCCATCACCCGCAGGACGACCTCCGCCTGCGCCGGGGCGTACTCGGCGAGCAGCGCGTCCTTGAACCCGGCCACGACCACCCCGTCGGCGGGGACCGCGGCGAACGCCTCCTCGGGCACGGCCGCCACGAACTCCGCCGCCAGCCCCGGGATCCGCGGATCGTCGGCAGGCGCCTCGGCCAGCTCGTCCAGCCGCTCGTACAGCGCGAGCACGGCGGGATCGGCGGCCAGCGGTCCGAGCACGGCGTACAGCTCCTCGCCGCCGGCGCCCGAGGCGTCCAGCAGCTCCAGGTGCTCGCGGTCCATCGCGGCGGAGCGCGAGTCGGTCCGCGGCGCCTTCGCCAGCAGTGCGGCGAGCGCGGGCGACAGCGGCTCGGCGTCCCCGGGCCCGGCGGCCAGCAGCACGGCGAGCCGCCGCCGTCGCCCGGCGATGTCGGCTTCCTGCCGGGCCAGGTCGGCGTCCAGTTCCGCCAGCACCTCGGCCAGTTCGCGCCCGGCGTCGTCCGCGAGCACGTCCCGCACCTCGTCGAGGCTCAGCCCGAGCTCGGTGAGCCGGCGTACGCGGGCCAGCAGGACGGCGTCGCGGACGCTGTAGGCCCGGTAGCCGTTGGGGCGCCGCTCCGGTTCCGGGAGCAGCCCGACATGGTGGTAGTGCCGGATCGCCCGGGTGGTGAGCCCGACGAGCGCGGCGATCTCTCCGATCCGCATGCCCCCCAGTAGAAACCCTGCCGCTGCGTCAAGGTCAAGCCGCCGTGGACAGCCGGTAGCATGGTCGGCACGACAGACGAGTCGGCCGGGCGGCCGCGTCGGGATCCTCGGATCCCGCCGAGGAACGTCCGGGCTCCACAGGGCAGGGTGGTGGGTAACGCCCACCCGGGGTGACCCGCGGGACAGTGCCACAGAAAACAGACCGCCGGGGGCTTCGGCCCTCGGTAAGGGTGAAACGGTGGTGTAAGAGACCACCAGCGCCTGGGGTGACCCAGGCGGCTAGGTAAACCCCACCCGGAGCAAGGTCAAGAGGATCCGTCCCCGGACGGATCTGCGCGAACGTTCGAGGGCTGCCCGCCCGAGTTCGCGGGTAGACCGCACGAGGCCGGCGGCAACGCCGGTCCTAGATGGATGGCCGTCTCCCCGGCGACCGCGAGGTCACCGGGTGACAGAACCCGGCGTACAGGCCGGCTCGTCTGCCGTTCCCACTCCGCTCGGGGTGCCGCGAACGCCCCTCGCGGCGGCGCTTCATGAGGCAATCTCGCACTCATGACCGATCACCCCGCTGCCGCGGCCGCCGCCGCGCTCATACGCGACCTCGCCGAAGCGACCTCCGACGCGCGCGACGCGTACGCGAGCCACGCCGACATCGCTTCCGTGACCGGGAGCCTGCTCGCGCTCTCCCAGCACCTCGAAGACGTACTGGACCACCTGGCCCGGCACATCGACCGGCACGACGACGACTGGACCACGACGGACGGAGAACGCCGGCTCCCCCGCCAGGTCGCGCGGGACGCGAGCAACCAGATCCGGTCCGCGCAGGCCGACGCCCACAACATGGCCCGCGCGCTGGCCCGGTCCGCGGAAGCCCTCGGCCACCTCAAGCCCGCGACCTGATGCCCCCCTTCATCGTCGAATTCGGCCCG
This sequence comes from Streptomyces sp. NPDC091371, assembly GCF_040684275.1. Classification (NCBI taxonomy): domain Bacteria; kingdom Bacillati; phylum Actinomycetota; class Actinomycetes; order Kitasatosporales; family Streptomycetaceae; genus Streptomyces; species Streptomyces sp. NPDC091371. The sequence continues at coordinate 39,425 of NZ_JBFBFP010000005.1, read as the reverse complement.
GGGGAGTCCCTTCCGAACGGCTTCTTCATCCGCACGACCGAGCCGGAAACGGTGCGGGTCACCCCGACCATGCTCCGGCGCCTGCCCTACGACCGCCTGCTGAAGCTCGCCGCGGAGGTCCGGGTGAAGCAGCTCGGCGAGGCCGCCGCGCCCGACGCCTCCGAGAGGCGCTACGGCGGCGACGACGCCCACGCCCGGGCCGTCGCCGAGGTGTACCGGTGGGCCGTGGATCACGGCATCCCGCCGCGCAAGGCCATCGCGGCCCGGTGGGCCAAGTCGGAGGCGACGGCGGGCCGGTGGATCACTCAGGCGCGGAAGCTCGGACTGCTGGCTCCCTACGGGGAGAAGTAGGAGGACCCCCACTCCCGCGTGGGGGTGGGGGTCCTTCCCGCTGTCCGCTGTCCCGCTACCGCAGGTGCGACGTGTCGTTCAGCAGCCGCACCGAGGCATTGCCGTCGGCGTAGTAGGCCACCGCCGAGAGGGAGGCCGCGGAGAGTTCCATGCGGAACAAGGCCTCGGGCGGGGCGCCCAGGGCCAGGCGGACCAGGATCTTGACCGGGGTCACGTGTGTGACCAGCAGGACCGTGCGGCCGGCGTGGGCCGCCAGCAGGCGGTCGCGGGTCGCGGAGATCCGGCGGGTGGCCGCCGCGAAGCTCTCGCCGCCGCCCGTGGGGGCGGCCTTCGGGGAGTCCAGCCAGGCCTGGAGGTCGTCCGGGAAGCGCTCCTGCACCTCGGCGAAGGTCAGGCCCTCCCAGGCGCCGAAGTCCACCTCGCGCAGGCCGTCTTCGACGGTGACGCCGAGGCCGAGGCGGTCGGCGACCGCCTGCGCGGTTTCGCGGCAGCGGCGCAGCGGGGAGCTGATGACCGTCTGGACGGTGCCGCGTGCGGCGAGGGCCTCGGCGACGGCCGCCGCCTGGCTGCGTCCCGCCGGGGACAGCTCGGGGTCGGAACCCCCGCTGCCGGAGAACCGCTTCTGCGGGGTGAGTGCGGTCTCGCCGTGCCGCAGCAGCACGAAGGTCGCGGGCGCCCCCATGTCGGGACCCCACCCCGTCCCGGTGGCACCTGCCGTACCGGTCCCGCTCACGCCGGCCGGGGCCGTACGGACTCCGCCGGTGCGGGCCGCGTCGGCGCCCGCCGGTTCGGCGGAGGCGCCCCGCTCGGGCGCGGCCGCCGCGGCGCGGGTGCGCGTACCGCTGCCAGGGGCGAGGCCGCCGGCCAGGGCCGCGCGGACCGCCGCCGCGCCCGCGGCCGCGTCGCCGGGCGGGCCGGACGGGGGCGGGGTCGACAGGGAGCGGGCCGCCGCATGGTCCAGCGAGGCCGTGGAGGCCGACGGCTCCCACTGCTTGCCGCGCTTGCCCGCGTCCATCGCCTCGTTGGCCAGCCGGTCCGCGTGCTTGTTCTCCTCGCGCGGGATCCACTCGTACGTCACCTGGGAGGCGGGCAGGATCCGCGCCGCCTCCGCCGCGAGGGGCTTCATGTCCGGGTGCTTGATCTTCCAGCGGCCCGACATCTGCTCGACGACGAGCTTGGAGTCCATCCGGACCCGGACCGCCGCGTCCGGGGCCAGCTCGCGGGCGGCCTTCAGGCCCGCGATCAGCCCCTTGTACTCCGCCACGTTGTTCGTCGCGACGCCGATGAACTCGGCGCGCTCGGCCAGCGTCTCCCCCGTCGCCGGGTCGAGGACGACCGCGCCGTAGCCGGCGGGACCCGGGTTGCCCCGGGAACCGCCGTCCGCCTCCACGACGAACCTGGCGAGCTTCCGCATCAGATGCCCGAGTCCGCCGTACGGACCAGGATGCGGCCGCAGTTCTCGTGACGGACGACCTGGTCGCGGGCCGCGGCCTTGATCTCGTTGACCTCGGCCATGTCGAGCTCCAGCCGGCAGCCCTCGCAGCGGCGCTGGTACAGGCGCGCGGCGCCGACCCCGCCCTGCTTGACGCGGATCTTCTCGTACAGGGCCATCAGGTCGGCCGGCATGGAGCCGACGATGACCTCGCGGTCCTTGGTGACCTTGGCGGCCTCGGCGTCGAGCTCACCGGTGGCGGCGTCACGGCGCGCGGTGGCGTCCGTCAGCTTGGCCTCCAGCGCGGCGACCCGCTCCGTCAGCTCGGTGACGCGCTCCTGCGCGGCCTCCAGGCGCTCCATGACCTCCAGGACGACGTCCTCCAGGTCGGCCTGCCGCTTGGCGAGGGAGACGACCTCGCTCTGCAGGTTCGCCAGGTCCCGGGCCGAGACGCCCACGCCGGAGTCCAGTCGCGCCTGGTCGCGGGCGGCGCGCTGGCGCACCTGGTCCACGTCCTGCTCCGCCTTGGTCTGCTCGCGGGCCGCGTCGCTGGCCTGCGTCTGCGCGGCGACGAGCAGGTCGCGCTGCTGGCTGAGGTCCTTGGTCAGCGAGTCGACCTCGGCGTGCTCGGGCAGCGACTTGCGCTTGTGGGCGAGCTGAGACAGCCGGACGTCCAGGGCCTGGACGTCGAGAAGTCGGATCTGGTCGGCGGGCTCGGCGTTCAGTTGGGGGCTCCAGAGATAGAAGGTGAGGTGACGGACGGCGCGTGCGCCGTCCAGGGGTCGGTGACCGTGCGCGAGACGTGGGTGCGCAGGCCCCAGCCGTGGCGCTCGGAGATCGCGTCGAGTTGTGCGGCGGCCTGCTCGCACCAGGGCCACTCGGTGGCCCAGTGGGCGGCGTCGACGAGCGCGAGCGGGCTCTGCTCACGGGCCTCGGACACCGGGTGGTGGCGCAGGTCGGCGGTGAGGTACGCGTCCACGCCGGCGGCTCGGACCTGCGCGAAGAGGCTGTCGCCGGAGCCGCCGCTGACGGCGACGGTGCGGACGAGCATGTCCGGGTCGCCGGCGAAGCGGATGCCCTGCGCGGTCTGCGGCAGCCAGGCGGCGGCGCGGGCGGCGAACTCGCGCAGGGTCTCGGGGTGGTCCAGTTCGCAGATCCGGCCGAGGCCCCGGCGGCCGGCGGGGTCGCTCGGGTCGGGCACGAGCGGGCCGGTGATCCGCAGGTCCAGGGCGCCGGCGAGGGCGTCGGAGACTCCGGGGTCGGCGGTGTCGGCGTTGGTGTGGGCCACGTGCAGCGCGATGTCGTTCTTGATCAGCGTGTGCACGACGCGGCCCTTGAAGGTGCCGGCTTCGACGGTGGTGGTGCCGCGCAGGTAGAGGGGGTGGTGGGTGACGACCAGGTCGGCGCCCAGCTTGACCGCCTCGTCGACGATCTCCTGTACGGGGTCCACGGCGAACAGCACCCGGGAGACCTCGGCATCGGGGTCGCCGCATACGGTGCCGACGGCATCCCACTGCTCGGCCCGCGAGGGGGGCCAGAGAGCGTCCAGCGCGGCGATGACTTCAGAGAGACGGGGCACGGGCCAAGGCTACCGTCCGGGGCGGCCGTCCCCGCCAGGCGAGGCTCTGCCGAGAGCGCCCCGGGCTGCGCCCGGGTTGCGCCCGGGCTCCCGGGGCTCCGCCCCGGACCCCGCGCCTCAAACACCGGCGCGGCTGGGATTGCCCCGATATCGCACAGCACAATCGCCTCCTCCACCACAGGCGAATCGCCACCCGGACACCCGTATGTGTGAAGCGGAGTTGGTGGTGTTGTTCGGCAGGAAGTGCGAAAACTAGCTTCCTCTCGGAGGTGACGGCCCGGATGACTGTCTGTGCCATCGATGTGACGACCACGGCCACCACGGCTCCGTTCGCGATCGCCGCGGACGGTTCGTACGCCGCCCGGCTCGCCGGGGAGGGCGACGCGCGGTACGCGGAGCGCTGGACCCTGGCCGGGGAGGGCGAGGCGTACGCGGTGCCGCTGCCGCTCTCGCAGCCCGAGGAACCCGACAGCGAGGTGCTCGCGCTGGCCGACGGGCGGGTGCTGATCCACCGTCGGGTCGCGGAGCGGCACGCCTTCGCGCTGCTGTACCCGACGGGGGCCGCGGCCGGGCCCCGGACCGGGGAGCTCCAGCTCGGCTCGGTGGCGGCGGAGGAAGGGCTGCGGGTCCGGCTGCTCCCGCCCTGCCCGGACGGGCTCGGCGCCTTCGCCCTGGCCGTGGGCGACACCGGGACGGCCGTGTGGCAGGTGGCGGGCGGCGCCTTCGCCGAGGTGGCCCGCGTCCCGGGCCGGTGTTCGGGCGGGGTGTGGCTGGACCGGGCGGGCCGGATGCTCGCCCTGGACCGGGAGCTGGAGGGCGCCGTCAAGGCCGTCGCGGTGGATCTGGGGCGGGGCGGCGAGGTGTCCCCGCTGCTCCAGATCACCGAGGCCAGCGAGGACCGGCTGCTGCTCGCCGACCCGGACAGCGGACTGCTGCTGATCCGCTCCGACGCCCCCGGCGAACCGCGCCTCGGGTGGGGGGTGCTGGGCAGCACCCGCCCGGTGCGCTTCCCGGAGTGCCTGCGGCTGGAGGAGGAGGCGACCCCGTTCGCGGTGCAGCCGGGACAGGCCCTGATGCCGGAGACCTGCGGGGTCGCGCTGCGGGTGGGCGAGGCCGGCCTGGCCCTGTGGCGCCCCGCCGACCGGCACGTCTTCCGCCTCGGCGCCCCGGCGGGCTGGCTCGGGGGCACGGGCCTGTGGACGCCGGAGGGCCGCCTGCACCTCCCGTACGCGACCCCGCAGGCACCCTGCGGGGTCCTCGGGATGAACCTCCCGGCCGCCCCTCCCCCGCCGGTCCGACTGGACCCGCCGCCGGCCGCACCCGCCGCGACCCGCCCGGTCCCCCTCCAGCAGGCCCCGCTGTAGGGGGTCTCCGCGGGACGGTCGGCCCCGCGGAGTCGGCGCTGCCTACGCCTGGGAGGCGGGGGCGTCGGCGTACCCCTTCTCGTGCCGGTCTATGGCGTGGCGGACGGCGTTGACGAAACCGTTCCAGAAGAAGGCCGGGGCGCCCGCGGCGCCGTAGGTGGTCCGACGGTCGGCCGCGGTGTCCCAGTTCCCGAACATCGCCTTGCGCAGTTCGGTGGAGATCTCCAGCTGAGCGCCGGCTCCGGTGCGCGTCCGGTTGACGATGTTCGCAGGGTCGTCACCGTTCAGCGGGCTGTTGGCCCCCGCGAGGATCACCTCCACCCGCTTCGCGGGATCGCTGTTGTCGCGGGTGAATCCCTGGTCCGCGAAGGCCCTCGCCAGGGTCCGCATGAGCCGCTGGTCCCGGCCGCCTATGAGGATCTGCCGGTGCAGGAAGTCCGGCGGGGTGGGGCTGATCGCGGGGACGTCCGGTGCGAAGCCGTGCAGGGAGACGGCGTACAGGTTGTTGCCGCAGACGGCCAGGGCAGCCGGGTCGTCACAGAGAGCCGAGGTGACGTGGAGCTTCGAGATGTTCTTCAGCGCCTCGAACATCCAGTAGTCACGCTGCAGCTGCCCCTCCTCCGCCGCCGGGAGCTGCGTGGTACTGGCTGCCGCCGGCTTGTAACCCGCGATGGCGAGACACAGCTCGCTGGTCCCCTGCTCGATGGCGCCGCCGTGCGGGGCGATGATCGCCGTGCTGCGCACGGGCTGGCTCGTGCCGCTCGCGTTGTCGAGGAGTTCGGTCCCGGCGGGCCCGCAGCGGAAGCGGCGCATCCAGTCAACGCCCTCCTGGAACTGGGGGTCGGAGTACAGCACCGCATTCGTCACTACGGGTTCGCTCGTCTCCGCCGCGGCGGCGGTGCCGCCGTTCCCGGCGAGGTCGTTGAGCAGGGGCAGGGTGGCTGCCGCGGCAGCCACGGAGGTCAGGACGGCGCGCCGGCTGGTGATCTTCATGCGGGGATCATGTCCGAGGGTCCGGCCCTGCCGCCAGCAGAAATCGCCGCCCTCCCGGGAGGGGACCGCGTGCGCGCCGCCCGCCGTGATAGTCAGACCGGGTGACGACTACCCGGGAATCCGCCGCGCCCAGGCCCTTCGACGCGGTGCTCTGCGACTTCGACAACGTGATCCGCTTCTACGACACGAGCGGCCTGGCGGAGCTGGAACGGGCCGCAGCGCTACCGCTGGGCACCACGGCGGCCGTGGCCTTCAGCCCCGAGCTGGACGGCCCGCTGCTGCTCGGCCGCATCACCGTCGCGCAATGGGTGGAGTCCGTCGTCGCCGCGCTCGCGGACGGCAGCGGCGTACCCGGCGACACGGCGCGGGAGCTGGCCACGGCCTTCGCGGACGCGCCGTTCGCCGCCGACGAGGCGGTGGTCTCCGTACTGCGCGCGGTGCGGGCGGCGGGGCTCGTACTGGTCCTGGTGACGAACGCGACCCACCGGCTGGAGGACGACCTGGCCGCGATGGGGCTGTCGGACCTCGCGGACCACGTCGTCAGCAGCGCCCGGGTGGGCGTCGCCAAACCGGACCGCGGGATCTACGAGATCGCGGCCCGCAGGGCGGGCGCCGCTCCGGAGCGGTGCCTGTTCGTCGACGACCGCCGGGAGAACGTCGAGGCCGCCGTGGCGCTCGGGATGACCGGCGTGCACTACCGCGAGCCGGCCGACCTGCGGGGCGCGCTCGGCTTCCCGGACTGACCGCAGCCGCAGCCGTACGACGGGAGGCGGCGGGCCGCAAGGACCGCCGCCTCCGTCAGTACGTCGTACAGCCGGGGCCTAACCGTGCTTGAGGCCCAGGACCTCGGCCGCCGCGAAGGTCTCGTTCGCCGGGCGCGCCTCGTAGTGCGGGGTGAGGAGCTCGTCCAGTTCCTCGAAGGAGAAGGCCTCCTTCGAGGTGTCGAACTTGGCGGCCACCTTGGGGCGTTCCATCACGACCACGATCCCGCCGTGCACGACGAACAGCTGCCCGTTGGCCTTCGCCGAGGCCGGCGAGGCCAGGTAGCCGACCAGCGGGGAGACGTGTTCGGGGGCGAGGGCGTCGAGCTTGCCCTCCTCCGGGACCTGGAAGCCGGCGAACACGTCCTCGGTCATCCGGGTACGGGCCCGCGGGCAGATGGCGTTGGCCGTCACCCCGTACTTCGCGAGGGCCAGGGCGGTCGACGTGGTCAGGCCCACGATGCCGCCCTTGGCCGCCGCGTAGTTCGGCTGGCCGGCCGAGCCGCCGAGGAAGGCCTCGGAGGAGGTGTTGACGATCCGGCCGTAGACCGGGCCGCCCGCCGCCTTCGATCGCTCGCGCCAGTGCACGGACGCGAAGTGGGTGGTGTTGAAGTGGCCCTTGAGGTGGACCCGGATCACCGAGTCCCACTCCTCCTCCGACATCGAGAAGACCATCCGGTCGCGCAGGATGCCCGCGTTGTTGACCAGGATGTCGAGCTTGCCGAAGCTGCTCACCGCCAGCTCGACCAGCTCGCGCGCCTGCTCGAAGTCGGCCACGTCGCCCAGGTGCGCCACCGCCTGGCCGCCCGCCGCGCGGATCTCCTCGGCCACCTCCTCCGCCGGGGCGGCCGAGGCCTCCCCCGAGCCGTCGCGACCCGGCTGCCCGAAGTCGTTGACGACCACGCTCGCGCCGAGCCGCGCGAGCTCGATCGCCTCGGCCCGGCCGAGCCCGCGGCCCGCGCCCGTGACGATGGCGGAGAGTCCCTCAAGTGGCAGTGACATCCGTACGGTTCCTCTCAGAGCTGATCGGCTGGTCGGCTGGGCGTCAGATTTCGATGCAGGTGCGCAGGGCCACGCCCGTACGCATCTGGTCCAGGGCGTCGTTGATCTCCGCGAGCTGCACCCGGTGGGTGATCAGGCTCGCCAGGTCCACCCGGCCGGCCCGCCACAGGCCGATGGTGCGGTCGTAGGAGCGGAGCACGTCGCCGCCGCCGTACATGGACGGCAGGATCTTCTTCTCGTCGAAGAAGAGCGAGAACATGTCGACCTGGTAGTTGTCGTCGAGGGCGCCCGCGCCGACGATGACGACGCTGCCGCCGCGCCGGGTCATCTTGTAGGCGGTCTGCGCGGTGGCGGACTTGCCGACGACCTCGAAAACGTAGTCGAAGCCCTCGCCGCCGGTGATGCGGTTCTTGGCGTCGTCGAAGGCGTCGGGCGCGACCGCCTCCGTCGCCCCGAACTTCAGGGCCGCCTCGCGCCGGGACTCCACCGGGTCGACGGCGATGATCTGCGCCGCGCCCTGCACCTTGGCGCCCTGGATGACGGATATGCCGACGCCGCCGCAGCCGATGACGGCGACCGAGGCGCCGGCCTCCACCTTGGCGGTGTTGATGGCCGCGCCGAGGCCGGTGGTGACTCCGCAGCCGATGAGGGCGGCGATGTCGAAGGGCACGTCGTCGGGGATCGGGATGGCGCAGGCGGCCGGGACGACCATCTCCTCGGAGAAGGTGCCGGTGCCGGCGAAGCCGAAGATCTCGGTGGCCGCCCGCTTGAAGTTGGGGGTGGCGACGTTCCCGAAGGCCTCCAGGCACAGGTGGCCCTGGCCGCGCCGGCAGGCGGGGCAGTGGCCGCACGGCGGCAGCCAGCAGACGAGGACCCGGTCACCGATGCTGTGGCTGGTGACCCCGTCGCCGACGTCCACGATCACGCCGGAGCCCTCGTGGCCGGGGATGAAGGGGGCCGGCTGCGGCAGTACGCCGCTCATCGCGGAGAGGTCCGAGTGGCACAGGCCGGTGGCCTTGATGCGGATCCTGACCTTGCCGGGGCCGAAGCCCACGGCCTCCATGTCGTCGACTACTTCGAGCTTGTCCTGGCCGATCTCGCTCTGCAGTGCTGCGCGCACGGTGCGGCTCCTTCTACAGGTCTGGATTACGCGTGTTCGACGACGGTGTCGGCGAGGACCGGCGCGTCGTCCCGTTCGACGGCGGCCACCGACACCAGGACGCGGCCGGGCTCCTGCCACATCCGGATGCGGAGCGTCTCGCCGGGGAAGACGATCCCCGCGAAGCGCGTGCGGTAGGCGCGGACGCGGGACACGTCCCCGCCGAGCGCCGTGTCGACGACGGCCTTGAGGGTCATCCCGTACGAGCACAGGCCGTGCAGGATGGGCTTGTCGAAGCCGCCGAGCTTGGCGAACTCGGGGTCGGCGTGCAGGGGGTTCCAGTCGCCGGACAGCCGGTAGAGGAGGGCCTGGTCCTCGCGGATGTGCCGCTCCTCGACCCGGTCGGGCGCCCGCCCGGGCAGCTCCTCCTTGGCGGAGGGCCCGCGCTCGCCGCCGAACCCGCCCTCGCCCCGTACGAAGATCTGCGCGTCGCTGGTCCACAGCGGCCCGTCGGCGTCGGCGACTTCGGAGCGCAGCACGATCACGGCCGCCTTGCCCTTGTCGTAGACGGCCGCGACCTTGGAGCTCGAGGTGGCCTGCCCCTTGACGGGGATGGGCCGGTGCAGCTCGATGGAGTGGCCGCCGTGCAGGACCATGGCGAGGTTGACGTCGATGCCCGGTGCGGACAGGCCGCCGAGCATGGCCATCCCGGCGCCGGCGACCGTCGCGAAGCTCGGCAGCACGTGCAGCTTGGATTCGAGGGTGTAGCGCAGCTCGTCGGGGTCGGTCGCCAGGACCTGCCCGCCCCGCGAGGAACCGGCGCCGAGGCCGAGGTGGTAGAGCTGGATGTCCTTGTGGTCCCAGCCGATGTCCCCCTGGCGGGGGTCTGCGGCGAGGGCCTTGGCGGCATCGATCGGCATTCGGATGCTGCTCCCTGTCTGTGGAGTTGCTGCCGTGGAAGACCTCGGTGCGGCCGTCCGCACCGTCGGCCGCACCGAGGTCGCATGCGGACCGGTTTTAGAACGCGTTCTAGGACCGGTGAGGGAATGTATAACGCACGCCCCAACAGTTGGGAAGAGTCCTGACTCCACGTCAGCTACTCTTCCCGACGTGAGCGAAATGCCCGTGAACCACCGCCCCGTCCGGTCCCTGCGGGTCCTGCTGGATCCGCCCGATCCGGCCCTGGCGCTGCGGCTCGGCCTCCAGCCGGACATCGAGGTCGTCCGGGACCTGACCGCGCGGCCGGCGGTGGCGCTGGTGGAGGAGGTCGCCACCGCGGCGGCCCTCGTCGCGGAGGATCCGGAGTGCCGGGTCCTGGTCCTGACGGGCTCCGCCCATCCGGGCCTGCCCGAAGCCGTACTCGCCGCGGGCGCGGCGGGCCTGGTGCTGCGGGACGGGCCGATCGACGACCTGGCCGACTCCATCCGGCGGGCCTCGATGGGCGAGACGGTGATCGATCCCAGCCTGGGGTGAATCCTCGGATGAATCCTTTCCGGCTCCCCCCGCCTCTTATGCGTGTACCGACGACGATCGTCGGTACATGACATGACCTGGAGGTCGTCGTGATCGCTCTCATCGCCGGTGCCGTCGGAGTCGTACTGCTCTGCACCTGCACGTTCGTCGTCCTGCGCAAGCGGGGCCGGGCCCGTGGCTGACCCGACCTGGCCCGGCGCAACACTGATCGCCGCCGCGCAGCGCGGCGACGTCGGCTCGATCACCGCGCTCGTGTCCGGATCGCATCCGCACGTACGCCGGTTCGCCCACTCCCTGTGCGCCTCGCCCGAGGACGCCGAGGACGCGGCCCAGGAAGCGCTGATCATCCTGTACCGCAAGATCGGCATGCTGCGGGCCTCGGGCGCGCTGGCGTCGTGGATGTTCCGCATCGTCCGCAACGAGTGCCTGCGGCGCGCCCGGTCGGCGATACCGCGGAGCGCCGCGCCGCCGCCGGACGACGGCGCCGTGATGTCGGCCGAGGACGAGGTGGTGCTGCGCCTGGAGGCGGCCCGGGTGGCGGAGGCCATCGCCGCGCTCCCCGCCGACCAGCGGAACGTACTGATCATGCGGGACATCCAGGGCCTCAGCGGACGCCTGACCGCCGATGCGCTCGGCATCTCCGCCGCCGCGATGAAGTCCCGGCTGCACCGCGCCCGCACGGCCGTCCAGCTCTCCCTGCACTCTGCCTCAGGAGGCGACGATGAAGATGACGAAGCTGCGGACCACTGACGGGGGCCCCGACTTCGCGAGCAGCTCCCTGCCCCGGCACCTGGTGCGCGGCGCGGTCGGCTTCGGCGGGCTGATCGGCGCCTTCGCCCTCCTCCCGGTATGGGGGCCGGCCAGTCTGCTGCTCGCGCCCGTCGGCGTGCTGGCGCTGCGCGGGTGCCCGATGTGCTGGGCGATCGGGCTGGCGCAGACCCTTTCCCGGGGCCGGCTCCAGCGTGAATGCGTGGACGGCCGGTGCGAGTTGAGGACGGCCGGGCGATAGGTTGGCCCGATGGGCCTTTTCGACAAGTTGACCGGCACGCGGCGTCCCGAGAGCGGTGTCGCAGCGCTGCCCGCCCTGGAGGTCCGGGCCGCGCTGCTCGCGCTGGACGGCCCGGACGCGCCGTTCATACTCCGCAATGGCACCCCGAAGGAAGGCGCCAGCCTGGTCGCGGTGTGGCGCGTCCCCGAGGGCTCCTGGCACCTGCGGCGCGGCCAGACCCGGCTGCGCCTGGTCCCGGCGGCGCGTGAGGTCCGGGCCCTCGACGAGAAGTGGGAGGCCTTGGAGTCCGGGGAGCTGTCCTTCAACGGGACGGGCCTCAAGTACTCCCGCGGGCCGATGGTCTCGGTCTCCAAGCAGTGGACGGTCGAGCGCGGCCCGGACGGCCGGCGCCGCCTGAAGGAGGAGTCCGCGTTCAGCTCCACGGCGGTGAACGCGCCGTTGCGCGACGCGGTCCTGGCGGCGGGCTGGACCTGGCGCGGCGTGTTCCGCCTGTAGCCCGCGGCGCGGCGCCACCGCCGGGGGCTCCGCCCCCGAAAGACCCTGGGGCTCCGCCCCAGACCCCGCGCCTCAAACGCCGGCGGGGCTGAATTTTGGCTGCTGCCGCCTGCCAAGCGCGGCTCAAAGCCCGGAGGGGCTGAGACTTGCCGGCGACCTCAGCCACATCCAGCCCCGCCGGCGTTTGAGGCGCGGGGGTCCGGGGGCGGCGCCCCCGGCAACGGCGCGCGGCCGCTACTTGCGCAGCAGGGTCACCACCGCCGCCCCGCCCAGCCCGATGTTGTGGGCGAGGCCGACACGCGCCCCGGGGACCTGGCGCGCCCCGGCGGCCCCCCGCAGCTGCCACACCAGTTCCGCGGCCTGCGCCAGCCCAGTGGCTCCCAGCGGGTGTCCCTTGGAGATCAGCCCCCCGGAGGGGTTGACCACCCACCGGCCGCCATAGGTGGTGGCCCCGCTCTCCACCAACTTCCCGGCGGCGCCCTCCTCGCACATGCCGAGCGCCTCGTACGTGAGCAGTTCGTTGATGGAGAAGCAGTCGTGCAGCTCGATCACGTCCACGTCCTCGATGCCCAGGCCCGAGGCCGAGAAGACCTGCCGCCCCGCCGCCGCCGACATCGGCTTGCCGACCACGTCGATGCAGGAGCCCGAGGAGAAGGACTCGTCCGTGTCCGTCGTCATCGCCTGGGCGACGATCTCGACCGCCTTGTCGTGCAGCCCGTGCTGCACCACGAACCGCTCCGACACCACCAGCGCGGCCGCCGCCCCGTCCGAGGTCGGTGAGCACTGGAGCTTCGTCAGCGGCGAGTGGATCTCCTTCGCCGCGAGGATCTCCTCCACCGAGTAGACGTCCTGGAACTGCGCGTTCGGGTTGTTCGCCGAGTGCCGGTGGTTCTTGGCGCCGACCGCCGCCAGCTGCGCGGCCGTGGTTCCGTACCGCTCCATGTGCTCGCGCGCCGCATTGCCGAAGATCTGCGCGGTCGGCGGGGACATCTCGAAGCCGTGCCCGGCGGCCATGATCCCGTAGTGCCGGGCGACCGGCGAGGTCTTGAAGTCGCCCCCGTCGGCGCCCCCGCCGAGCGCGCCGCGCTTCATCTTCTCGAAGCCGAGCGCGAGCACGCAGTCGTTGATGCCGCCCTCGACGAACTGCCGCGCCATCATCAGCGCCGTCGAGCCGGTCGCGCAGTTGTTGTTCACGTTGTAGACCGGGACCCCGCTCAGCCCGAGCTCGTACGCCGCCCGCTGGCCGGCGGTGGAGGCCTGGAAGCAGTACCCGACCGGCACCTGCTCGACCAGGCCGTAGTCCACGCCCGCGTCCGCGAGCGCCGCGCTGCCGGCCTCCTTGGCCATGTCCCAGTACTGCCAGTCCCGCGACTCCGGCTTCTCGAACTTCGTCATGCCGACGCCCACGATGTACGACTTCATGTCTGTACTGCCCTTCAGTCCCTGGGAAGGCCGAGAATCCGCTCGGCGACGACATTGAGCTGGACCTGCGTGGTGCCCCCGGCGATGGTCAGGCAGCGGGACATGAGCATCCCGTGCACCGCCCCCTCCCCCGCCCCTTCCCGTACGGCGCCCGCCGGGCCCAGCAGTTCGAGCGTGAGCTCGGCGGTCCGCTGCTGGTGCGGGGTCTGGACGAGTTTGCGTACCGATGCACCCGCGCCCGGCTCCAGCCCCGACACCTGCTGGAGCGTGGTGCGCAGCCCGATGCAGGCCAGCGCGTGCGCCTCGGCGGCCAGCGCGCCGATGCGGGCGCGGTAGGCCCCGTCGAGGTCGGCGGAGCGGGCGATGAGGGCTTCGAGGCCGGTGTCGAAGCTCATCAGGTCGGCCATGTGGACGCGCTCGTTGCCGAGGGTGTTGCGGGCGACTTTCCAGCCGCCGTCGGCCGCCCCGACCAGCGCGTCCGCCGGGAGGAGCACGTCGTCGAAGTAGACCTCGTTGAAGAGGGCTTCGCCGTTGATCTCCTTGAGCGGCCGGATGTCGATGCCGGGGGTGTTCTTCATGTCGACGACGAAGTAGCCGAGCCCCTTGTGCTTGGGCGCGTCCGGGTCGGTGCGGGCCAGCAGGATGCCGAAGTCGGCGCTGTGCGCGGAACTCGTCCACACCTTCTGCCCGTTGACCTTCCAGCCGCCGTCTGCCGTGCGCTCCGCCTTGGTGCGCAGCGAGGCGAGGTCGGAGCCCGCGCCGGGCTCGGAGAACAGCTGGCACCAGGTCAGCTCCCCGCGCAGGGTGGGCAGTGCGTAGGCCTCCCGCTGCGCGTCGGTGCCGTAGGCGAGCAGCGAGGGCACGACCCAGGTGGCGATCCCGAGGTCGGCGACCTTGACCCCGGCGGCCCGCAGTTCCTGCTGGACGACGAGCTGCTCGACGGGTCCGGCGCCGAGTCCGTAGGGCGGCGGGAGGTAGGGGGCCGCGTAGCCGGTCGGGGCCAGGATCCGCCGGGCGGCGGCCGGGTCGAGGCCGCGCGCGTCCTCGATGGCGGTACGGGCCCGCGCCCGGTGCTCCTCCGCCTCCTCGGGCAGTTCGAGGCGCAGCTCGCGCCGCGCGCCGCCGGCCGCGAGGCGCACGGCCCGGATGCGGTGCCCGTCGCCGGGGCCGAGCAGCTGCCGGGCGACGACGGCCCGCCGCAGGTAGACGTGGGCGTCGTGCTCCCAGGTGAAGCCGATGCCGCCGAGGATCTGGATGCAGTCCTTGGCGCAGGAGTAGGCGGCGTCGAGCGCGCTGCCCGCGGCGAGCGCGGCGACGAGCGAGCGCACCTGCGCATCCGGCTCGTCCATGGCGTTCGCGGCGTCCCAGGCCAGGGCCCGGGCCTGTTCCAGCCGGACCAGCATGTCGGCGCACAGGTGCTTGACGCCCTGGAACTGCCCGATGGGCCGCCCGAACTGCTCGCGCACCTTCGCGTACTCGGCGGCCGTGTGCAGGGCCCAGGCGGCGGTGCCGCAGGCGTCGGCGGCGAAGAGGGTGCAGGCCAGGTCCCGTACGAGGGCCGCGTCCAGTTCCAGCACCCGGTCGGGCCCGGCGGTGACCCCGCGCGCGTGCACCTCGGCGGTGGGGCGGGTCGGGTCGGCGCTCTCGTGCGTACGGATGTCCAGCGCGGCGGCGTCCACGGCGAACCAGCGGGTGCCGTGCGCGGCTTCGGCGGCGAGCAGCACGAGGTCCGCCTCGCCGGCGCCGAGCACGGGCGGCGCGAGCCCGTCGAGCAGGTACCCGCCGCCCTCGACGGCGACGGCGGTCAGGGTCCCGGGCCCCAGCGCGACCGCCCCGACCCGCCCGGCGAGGGGCTCGGCCCCGGCCCGGTCCAGCAGTACGGAGGCCAGCGCGCTCGGCAGGTACGCCCCGGGCAGCACCCCCCGGGCGGCCTCCTCCACGACGACGGCGAGGTCGAGGAGGGCGCCGCCCTCCAGGTGCGGTTCCAGCAGGCCCTGCGCGGTCATCGCGTCCCAGTAGGCGGGCCGCGCGCCGGTCCGGGTCGGGGTGTCGAGCAGCTTGCGCACCTCTTCGGGAGGCACGGCCCGCGCCACCCAGCCGCGTACGGCCTCGGCCAACTCCCGCTGTTCCGCTGTGATTCCGATGCC
Source organism: Streptomyces sp. NPDC091371 (assembly GCF_040684275.1). NCBI lineage: Bacteria > Bacillati > Actinomycetota > Actinomycetes > Kitasatosporales > Streptomycetaceae > Streptomyces > Streptomyces sp. NPDC091371. The sequence continues at coordinate 24,298 of NZ_JBFBFP010000005.1, read as the reverse complement.
CATGCGCGGCAGAGTAGAACACGTTCCATTCTGACGGAAGGTCAGATTGGAACGTGTTCTGTCCGCCGGGGATCAGGAGGTCAGCGGGGCATGGCCGCCAGCGCGGCGCGGGCGATCTCCTTGGCGTCGTTCTGGCAGCGCTCCGGCGGGTGCTCGTCGCCCCAGAGGACGACCGCCACGACGAGGTTGCCGTCGCGGACGTACAGCTGGCAGTTCTCCCGGTACCAGTGCTTGCCCCAGTACACGGCGTCGCCGACGCCGAGGCCGGTCTCGGGGGTCTCTCCGTCGTCGGTGCCGCTGTAGTCCTCGCGCTGCTTCTCCGTGGCGTTCCCGGCCTTGCCGTTGCTGCGCTTCAGGTCCCAGCTCACGATCGCGTGCGGGTCCTGCGGTTCGACCATGGAGCCGTACAGCTCGTACGGCGCGCCGCGCCACTCGCACCGCGTCTCCGCCTTCTCGGTCTGCTCGTTGTAGAAGTCCTTGTCCTTCTTCCGGTCGGCGGCCGGCAGCGGCAGTTTCGCCGCCACCTCCGCGCAGATCGGCATCTTCGCGTACTTGTCGGGCACACCGGAGCCGCCCAGCGGGGACGAGCCCGACCGCGTCAGCCAGTACGCGCCGCCGCCGATCGCCGCCACCGCGAGGACCCCGGCGGCGGCCAGCACGGCGGTCCTGCGAGGGCGGCCGCCCGGCTTCTGCGGGACGGCGAGCCGGGTGAGCACGGCGGTCGGCGGGGCGTGCGGTGGTTGCCGCTGCTGGACGACCGTGCGCTCCGGGTCCTGGAGCAGCCGGTCGATGTCCGCCTGCTGGGCGGCGATCATCCGCTGCACGGCGGGCGGCCAGCCCCCGCCCGCCCCGGCGGCGACCGGGCCCAGGAGCTGGAGCACCTGCTCCGGGGTCGGCCGGGATCCCGGGTCCTTGGCCAGGCACCCCTCGATGATCCGGCGCAGCGGCCCGGGCGGAACGCCCGCCAGGTCGGGCTCGGCGTGCACCAGGTTGAACAGCGTCTGGAGGGTGGAGGTCCCCGCGAAGGGGCTGCGGCCGGCGACGGCCAGGGCGAGCACCGAGCCGAGGGAGAACACGTCGCCGGCCGGGGTCAGCTCCTTGCCCTCGGCCTGCTCGGGCGACATGAACGCGGGCGAGCCGACCACCAGCCCGCTCTGCGTCAGCTCGGTGGCGTCCCCGCCCTCGGCCGCCCGCGCGATCCCGAAGTCGATGACGCGGACCCCGTCCCCGGACAGCAGTACGTTGTCCGGCTTGAGGTCGCGGTGGACCAGCCCGACCCGGTGGATCTCCGTCAGGGCCGTGGCCAGCCCCGCCGCGAGGCGCCGTACGGTCTCCTCGGGCAGCGGGCCCGCGCCCTCCACGGCCGCACCCAGCGAGGGTCCGGACACGAACACCGAGGCCAGCCAGGGCGTGTCCGCGTCCGCGTCGGCGTCCATGACGGCGGCGCTGTAGGCGCCGGACACCGTGCGGGAGGCGGCGACCTCGCGGCGGAACCGGGCGCGGAACGCGTCGTCGGCGGCGTAGCGGGCGTGCACCTGCTTCACGGCGACCAGCCGCCCGTCGGGCCCTGCCCCCAGCAGCACCCGGCCCATACCGCCCCGGCCCAGCTCGGCATACAGCCGGTAGGGCCCGATGGCGACCGGGTCGGACTCCCGCAGCGCCCTCATCGCTTCGCCACCGGGCTCGCGGCCGACGGGCCGATCTCCCGCAGGACCGCCTCGCAGGCGGCGCCCGGCGGATGGTTGGGGCCCTTCAGCGAGAAGAAGAACTCCAGGTTCACGTCACGCGCGTACAGGACGCAGCCCTCTTCCGGCGTGCGGTCCCGGTTCCGCATCCACATGCCCTCCTCCATGAACCCGAGGGCGGAGTCGCGGATGGTGCGCCCGCGGATGTACATGCCCTCGTAGCTTCTCTTCGCCTGCTGCGCCCCCGTACTGCCGCCCGGCTTGGTGGCGAAGAAGTCCCAGGCGACGTAGATCTCGTCGCCGTACCGGCTGCGCCAGACGCAGAAGATCGACGGGTGCTCCCCCTCCGCGTCCGGCGACTTCCAGATGCCGCTCGTGCCGGGCGAGGGCTCGTAGCCGGCCGGCACCGCCACCTTGCCCTCGACGTCCGCGCAGGTGCTCGGGAGCGGGCCGGCGTACTTGTCGGCGACCTGGGTGAGCGGGACCGTGCCAGGCGTCGGGACGTCCTCGGGTACGGCGGAGTAGTAGACCTCCTCGACGACCGGACGCCCGAAGGTCAGCCCGGCCGCGACCAGGACGGCCACGATCCCGGCCGCCACCAGGAGCCGGGTCCGCCGACGGGACCGCCGGCCCGGTTTGACGACCCGGCCCTCGGCGCCGGGCGGCTCAGGCGTGGCGACCAGTCCGGCGAGGCGGGCCCGCTGGGCGACGATCAGCGCGTTCACCGGCTCCGGCCAGGGCCTGGCCGAGGGCTCGACCGCGCCGACCATGGTCAGCAGCTCCTGCGGCGACGGCCGCGCGGCCGGGTCCTTGGCCAGGCACGGCGCGATGATCCCGCGCAGGGCCGGCGGTACGGCGGACAGGTCGGGCTCGGCGTAGACGACCTCGTGCAGCAGGCGGGGCACGGAGGCCGCGGCGAAGGGAGCGCTGCCCGTGCAGGCCATGACCAGCGTGGCGCCGAGGGAGAACACATCTGCGGCCGGGGTCAGTTCCTGCCCGAGCACCTGCTCGGGTGACATGAAGGCGGGCGAGCCGATCAGGGCCCCGGTGTGCGTGATCTTCGTCTGGTCCCCGACCGCGCGCACGATGCCGAAGTCGATGACCCGTACGCCGTCCTCGGCGAGCAGCACGTTGGACGGCTTGAGGTCCCGGTGGATCAGCCCGGCCCGGTGCACATCGGCCAGCGCCTGCGCGAGCCCGGCGGCGAGCCGGCGTACCGCGTCCTCCGGCAGCGCCCCGGCTTGCTGGAGCGAGGGCCCGGGCACGAACTCCGAAGCCAGCCAAGGCGTCTCGGCCTCCGGGTCGGCGTCGATGACAGCCGCCGTGTAGGCGCCCGACACCTTCCGCGAGGCCTCCACCTCACGCCGGAACCGCGCCCGGAACCCGTCGTCCTCGGCGAGCTCGGCGTGCACCTCCTTGACGGCGACGAGCCGCCCGTCGGCCGCCACCCCGAGCAGCACCCGCCCCATCCCGCCCTGCCCGAGCACGGCCACGATGCGGAACGGCCCCACACGGGCGGGCGCGGACAGCTCCACGTTCTCCATGCCGCTTCCCCTCCCCCGATACGGCTGCGGATCATACAGACCGTCAACAACCGCACGGGAAAGGGGCGATGATCACAGGGCCAGAGTGCGCCAGCCCTGGGTGATCTGCTCCCGCATGACGCCCGGCTCCTGCCGTCCCGTCAGCAGCTCCACCAGGGCCGCCCCGTCAGACGGGCGCTCCTTGGGATCGACGGTCAGCGCCCGCCGCACGGCCGCCGCGAGGGCCGGATCGAGGGCGTCCACCGCCGCGAGCGCGGCCGCGTCGGGTCCCGTGTCGACGATGCGGCGGATCACCGCGCCCGTACTGGTCGCCGCGAACGGGCTCGCGCCGTGCGCCGCGCACACCACGCAGCACGCCCACGCCCACACGTCGGCGGCCGGGCCGACGCCTTCGTCGCCGAACTGCTCCGGAGCCATGTACGTCAGGGTCCCCGGACCGCCGCCGGTCCTGGTCAGCCGGGTGCCGTCGACGATCGCCGCGATGCCGAAGTCGAGCAGCCGCGGTCCGGCCGTGGTCAGCATGATGTTGGCCGGTTTCAGGTCCCGGTGGACCAGGCCGAGCCGGTGCACCCCGGACAGCGCCACGGCCAGCGCCAGCGCCATGGCCCGCAGCGCCTCGGGCGAGCGGACCGGCCCCTGCTCACGCAGGTGGACGTCGAGGGGCCGCCCGTCGAGCAGCTCCATGGCCAGGTAGGGCCGCCCGGCGTCCACGCCGGCGTCGAGCACCCGGGCGGTGTACGCCCCGGACACCATGCCGAGGACCTCCGCCTCCCGCTCGAAGCGGCGCAGCAGCTCCGCGTGGTCGAGCAGCTCGGGGTGGATGGTCTTCAGCGCCACCTGCGTCGCCGACCCCTCCCGCCGGGCGAGGTACACCGTTCCCATGCCGCCCGCCCCGATCCGCCCGAGGAGGTGGTAGCCGCCGATCGTGCGCGGCTCGTTGGGGTGCAGCTCCTGGTACGAGACCTGCGGCGCGGGCGCGGCCCCCCGGGCGGCCTGCGTGGGCACGTACGCGGGCACGGGCTGCGCGGGCTGCACGGGCCGGGCGGGCGGTGCGGTCTGCGTGGGCGCGTACGAGGGCACGGGCGGGGCGGGCTGCGCGAGGGGACGCGGCGCGGCTGCCCCGTACTTCCGGCTGGCCAGCAGATTGACCGTCTGGACCACGACCGCGGCCAGCACCAGCCCGACCGGCAGGAACACCCCGAGCACCAGGCGCAGGGCGAGGAACCCGGCCAGCCGCTGACGGTTCGAGGGCGACCGCCACACCCCGCTGGGCATGCCGGCGGTCAGCAGGGTGCGCTGGGTCAGGAAATAGAGGAACAGCCAGCCCAGCAGCACGGGCAGCGCACCGATGACGAACCAGATCCGCGAGGAGGCGAGGCTCACGTGCAGGTAGGCGGCCAGGACGTACCCGTCCTCCAAGCCGATCGACTCGACCAGCAGGTCCATGCCGGGAACGGGGATCTCCAGGAACAGCGGAGTCAGCCACAGGGAGGCGATCCCGCCGACCCCCACCGCCAGCTCCCCGAACACGGCGGCCGGCGGCCGCGCCGGCGGCGCGTTCCCGGCCTGCACCGCCAACGCCCGCTCGCGCACGCCCTGCTGCCGCCGCACGAGCACCCGCATCGTCAGCAGCCGCACCAGCAGCGCGGGCCCGCCGAAGACCAACAGGCCGAAGAGGAGCGTCAGCCCGAGGTACTCCCAGAAGCCGCCCGCGCCCCCCACACTCATGCGGCCAGCGACCCTACGAACGCGGCGAACGCGGCGGGGCTGACGGTGAAGACGGGCCCGTCGGGGTTCTTGGAGTCCCGGACGGCGACGAGGCAGGGCTGGGAGGCGACCTCGATGCAGTCGCCGCCGCTGCTTCCGCTGTACGAGGCCTTGCGCCAGGTGGCGGCGCCGAGGGGGGCGCACTCGACGCACTCGCCGCCGCTGCTGCCGCTGTACGAGGACTTACGCCACCGCGCGCCCGTCAGGTCCTGGATGGTTCCCATAGCGTTCCTCCATCACGCGAGCGATCAGCGCGGCCGACTTCCCGGGGGAGAGGGCCTCGGCCTGGAGGCGAGCGTATCCGACGGAACGCTCCCTGATCACTTGAGGATTGGCGGTCATATGGCCGGAGTCATAGCTCTCGCTGTAGTGGAGATCCGGGTCGTCGTCGAACCGCAGGAGGTTGAACGAACCCATCATTCCTGCGTGCTGACCGGCCGAAAAGGGCAGCACCTGGAGGTTCACCCACTGCCGGTCACGAAGGCCCAACAGATGGGCGAGTTGGTTCCGCATGACCTCCCGGCCGCCGATCTCACGGTGCAGGGCAGCTTCGTCCAGCACCACCCACACCACGGGCGGATTGTCCCGGGCCAGGATGCGCTGCCGGTCCATCCGGGCCGCAACCACCGCGTCAAGCGTGTCCGGGTTCTCAACGCCCAGCACCGCACGCGCGTATGCCTCGGTCTGGAGCAGCCCGTACACCAACTGGCACTGGTACGTGGAGATGTACGCCGCCCTGGCCTCCATCTCCGCATACGCCTGGAACCACGTCGGCAGCTGACTCCTCAGTACCAGCCCCACCAGCCGCGAGAACACGCCCCCCGTCACCAGCGCGGCATCCAGCCGCTCCGAGAAGTCCCGGGTCGGCACCTTCTTCGCCGTCTCCACCTGCCCGATCAGCGAGGCCGTGCAGTAGACGATGTCCCCGAGCTGCCCCTGTTTCAGCCGGGCGTCCTCCCTCAGCCGTCGGAGTTCGGAGCCGTAGTAGTCCAGCGGAGACGCGCTGGGATCGAGATCGCGGATGTTGACCATGAGGCGGTCACCCCCAAGTTCACGCCGTACGGCGTTGGTTCCGGTCTGTAGCCGAGCGTAACCACACCACCGCAGCCTGGTGACATGAATCACGCAACTGACCACCACCCGGCGGAAATTGGCGCCAGCTACCGCATGGGCTTCACCGTGAGTGAGCACTCCGCCCGCCATATGCGGCGCATCCTGCGGACGTACCTCGCCCAGTGGGAGCTCACCGCGCTGACCGACGCCGCCGAGCTCGCGCTCACCGAGCTGGTCGCCAACGTCGTACGCCACGTGCCCGGCCGGGGGTGCGCCGTACTCATCCTGCGCCGGCCGGAAGGCCTCCGCGTCGAGGTGACGGACACGGACCCCAGCCCCCCGCGCCCCGTCCGCGACGGCGACCCCCACGCGGAGGGCGGGCGCGGGCTGCTCCTGGTCGAGGCGGTCACCGACCGCTGGGGCACGGACCCGCTGCCCACCGGCAAGACGGTGTGGTTCGAGTGTGATTCCTCCCCGTCATGAGGGCGGGGGATTCCCAGGGCCGGCGATCCGGTCCACCGCCTCCCGCGCGGCCCGGCACAGCTCCTCGTCCAGGAGGAAACTCGCGCCGTAGCGGCGCGGCGGTGCGGCCGTCACGGTGCGCAGCGCAGGCAGGGCGGACGCCGCGGGCGGGCCGATCTCCGTCAGCGCGTGCACGCTCCGCAGCGTCAGCCCGGTGACGCGGTGTTCGGCCAGCGGCGCCAGCTCCGGCAGCAGAGCCTCCACGGCTGGGGCCGGGTCGCCGGTGATCCGCCACCACGCCTCGGCCGCGCCGACCCTGGTCCACTCGCCCACGGAGCCGAGCAGGGCCCGGACGGCGTCGGCGTACGGCGCGGCGAGCGGACCGAGGTCGGCGAGGTAGCGCAGTACCGGGCGGCCGGGTCCCGCCTGAGCCGCCGATCCGCCGGCCCGCAGCGCCGGTTCCGGGTCGCCCGTGACGCGCCAGTACGCCCAGGCCGCGGTCTGCAGCCCGTGCCAAGGCTTCGGCGAGCGTTCGATGCCGGCGGCGAACCGCCACGGACTCCTGTCGCCCCGGGCGAGTGCGGCCAGCGTGCCCGCGGTAGCCGAGGCCGGCGGTCCGATCCGTCCCAGGGCCTCGGCCGCGGCCCGGGCGTACGGGGTGTCCAGCAGGCCGGCCAGTTCGGGTACGGCCGGTGCCGCGGCCGGGCCCCACTGGGTCAGGATCAGCAGGATCTTGTCGACGCCCCGGGCCTCGGGGCCGTGGGTGAGCCGCTCGCGGAAGGCCGGGAGCACATCGGGTGCCCAGTGCGCCGGCAGTCGGGCGACCTCCAGGAAATGGTTGTCGAAGTGGTCGAGGTACAGGGACGGCGCCCGCGGATCCTCGATGCCGACCAGCGCCCGTAGCGCGGCGTAGCGGCCCACCGTCACGGAGGAAGCGCGCTCGGTGACGGCGACGATGCGGTCCGCGTACGGGGCGGCCGCCGAGCCCGCCCCGGCGAGCACGTCGACCGCGGCCGCGGCGACTTCGGCGGCCTCGTCCTCCAGTCCGGCCCCGATCGTCGCCCACAGGCCCGGCGACGGGTCGCGCCAGTAGCGCAGTTGCTTCCCGGCCTCCATGACGGCCTCCGCCCGCAGTCTCGGGCTCGGGTGCCGGGCCAGGCCGTCCACCAACGCCGCCGCCTCCCCTGGATGAGCCGTGAGCCCGTCCGCGAACCGCCGCACCGGCGTGTGGTCGTGGGGCCACCACGGCACTTCCGGGAGCGGGCCGTCCCCGATCTCGGCGAAGGCCTCGGCGAGGCGGTGTCCCGTACCCCGCACACCATCGGGGGTGGCCAGCAGCAGCATGGACCGGGCGGCCGCCAGCCGCACCTGGACGTGCCCGTGGTCGAGCCGGGGCCGGAGCCACTCCACGGTCGCGGCCCGGTCGGCGGCTCCCGATACGGCTGCCACCGCGAGCAGTTGGGAGACCAGGGCGGTCCGATCGCTCTCGACGGCGGCCTGCTGCCGCAGCGCCTCCAGTGCCGCCGGGTCCTCGACCCGGAGCGCGCGCAGCAGCCAGGCCGCGCGGGTCCGCACCTCCGCCGACGGGTCCGGGACCAGCGGGACCACGTGGTGTCCCCTGGTCGTGAAGGCGAGGAAGGCCGGGCGGTGCACGCCGACCGAAGTCCAGCAGACGCCGTTGGCGCGCCGGGCCAGCAATTCGAGGACCAGGGCCCGTCGGCGCGCATCGAGCCGGGGGGCCAGTTCGAAGAGGCGCTTGGCCACTTCGATGAAGAGCGGCTCGTCGGTCCGCCAGCCGAGCAGTTCCTCCAACTTCGCCCACGAGGACCGCCGCAGCCCCGGCACCGCCAGGTCACGCAGCAGGCCCGGGACCCGCTCCTGCCCCGCAGACACCCCTTCGAGCACATGCCAGGGCACCACGGCCCCCCGTTCGTCCATGCCGGGGAGCCTAAGCCGTCCCGTTGGCTCATGCGCCGGCGGCGACCGCCGTACTCGGCTCCGGGGCCCGCTTTCGCCCACCGATCGGCCCCCGCCCTGGTCCACTACCGGGCGGTAGGGCAGCATGGGCCGCCACCGTGACCGTCACGCTCACCGCACCACACGCCACCGCCGGAGGAACCCATGGCCGCCACCCCCAAGCCGGAGACCCTCGCCGCCTTCGAGGCCGCCAAGGGGTTCATGCCCGTGGGCGAGGGCCTCGCCCTGTACGCGGCGGCCGCCGAGGCCGCCGCGCTCGGGCTGCCGCTGCTGGAGGTCGGGACGTACTGCGGGCGCTCCACGATCCTGCTGGCGGATGCCGCCCGCGAGGCCGGGGTGGCGGCGATCACCGTCGACCACCACCGGGGCAGCGAGGAGCAGCAGCCCGGCTGGGAGTACCACGACCCGTCGGTCGTGGACCCGGAGATCGGGCTGATGGACACCCTGCCGACCTTCCGCCGCACCCTGCACAAGGCCGGTCTCGAAGAGCACGTGATCGCGATCGTCGGCCGGTCCCCGCAGGTCGCGGCGGCCTGGGGCGGCCCGCTCGGCCTGGTCTTCATCGACGGCGGCCACACCGACGAGCACGCGACCGGGGACTACGAGGGCTGGGCCCCGCACGTGGCCATGGGCGGGACGCTCGTCATCCACGACGTCTTCCCCGACCCGGCCGACGGCGGCCAGGCCCCGTACCGGATCTACCTGCGCGCCCTCGCCTCGGGCGCCTTCGAGGAGGTCTCGGTGACGGACTCCCTCCGCGTCCTGCGGCGCGTCGGCAAGGGCGTCTGACCCTCCGGCGACCCCTCCAGACCGTTCAGTTCAGCCGAACGGTCTGATCGAAAATCATCGATGGACCTGACTGGTCGTTGCCTGTGAGAGTCGGAGCACCTCACCGTTCCACCGGCAACGACGGAAAGGCCCCCCGATGCGCTCCCACACCCTGCCCGACGCGTACGCCGCTCCCTACGCCTCCGGCGATCCGTACGCCGACTACCGCGGCGGCGACTTCCCCTTCACCCGGCTCACCGACCTCGCCGACCGCCGGCTCGGCGGCGGCGTGGTCGCCGCCAACGACGAGTTCTTCGCCGAGCGGGAGAACCTCCTCGTCCGCACCCCGGCGGCCTTCGACGTCCACCACTACGGCCACAAGGGCAAGGTCATGGACGGCTGGGAGACCCGGCGCCGCCGCGGCGCGGACGCCGCGCACCCCTTCCCGGACGCCGACGACCACGACTGGGCGCTGATCCGCCTCGGCGCGCCGGGCATCATCCGCGGGATCGTCGTGGACACCGCCCACTTCCGGGGCAACTTCCCGCAGCGGGTCAGCGTGCAGGCCGCCGCCTTCGACGGGACGCCCGCCGCGGCCGACCTCCTGCGGGACTCCGGCGAATGGCACACGATCCTGCCCCCCGCTCCCGTACGGGGCCACGCCGCCAACGGCTTCGCCATCGACTCCGGGCGCCGCTGGACCCACCTGCGGATCAACCAGCATCCGGACGGGGGCATCGCCCGGCTGCGCGTCCACGGCGAGGTGCTGCCCGACCCGGCCTGGCTCGCGCTCCTGGGCAGTGTGGACGTGGCCTGCGTGACGAACGGCGGCAGCGTGGAGGACGCCTCGGACGGCTTCTACTCCTCGCCCGGCAACACGATCATGCCGGGGCTGTCGCAGAAGCAGGACGACGGCTGGGAGACCCGGCGCCGCCGCGACCGGGGCAACGACTGGATCACCTACCGGCTGGCCGCGCAGAGCGAGATACGGGCGGTGGAAGTCGACACGGCCAACCTCAAGGGCAACGCGGCCGGGTGGGTCGCGCTGTCGGTGAAGGACGGGGAGTCGGGCGCGTGGACCGAGGTCCTGCCGCGCGTGCCGCTGCAGCCCGACAGCCTCCACCGGCTGCCCCTCCCGGCGCCGGCCACGGGCACCCACGCCCGGCTGGACGTCTACCCCGACGGGGGCCTGGCCCGGCTCCGGCTCCACGGAAACCTGACCCCGGCGGGCGCGGCCGCGCTGGCGGACCGGGTCGCCCTCGCGGCGCGGGGCTGAGGAGGTCGGGGCGACTGGAAGCTGGACTGGCCGGAGGCAGAACACGGGCGCACCGCCACCCCGTGGATCCGCCACCGGTCCACCCGCGCCGATGCCGCGGCCCACTACCGCGAGCTGGCCGCGCACCACGTGCCCGGGGCCGCGGCCACCGAGATCGAGCGCGTCCTCGTCGACGGCGCCGATGCGGTCGTGCTCGGCGAGATCCGCCAGACGGCCCGGTCCACCGGACGTGCGTACCGGGCACGGTTCGCGCTGCACCTCACGGTCGAACACGGCCTCGTCACCCGGCACCACGTCTACGAGGACAGCCTCGCCGTGGCCCAGGCGTTCGAAGAACCCGGCGCGGACATATAAGACGACCACGCCCTCGGATGGCCCAGAGCCGGGACCGGCCGGGACCACGGGTCTAGCATCACCGCGTGCGCTACGACGACAGCCCCCAGCCCCCCGAGTCCGCCGACTCCCCCGCTCCGGCCGGCCCGGACCGGCCCTGGTTCGCGCGCCGCTCCACCCTCGTCGTGGGGGTCGCCGCGCTCGCCCCGGCCTGCCTCGCCGGGTGGGTACTGACCCAGGCCCTGACCGGAGCGGGAGCCGGAGCGGAGCACCACGACGCCAAGCAGCCGGGCACCGCCGCGGCCGGCGTGCCCGTCTCCCTGCCGCCCGCCGCCCCGGCCGTGGAAACCCCCACGGGTACGGCCGAGGAGGCGGCCAAGGGCCCGCTCACCGGCAAGACGGTCGTCGTCGACCCCGGGCACAACACCGGCAACTTCAAGCACACCGACGAGATCGACCAGCAGGTCGACATCGGCACGAACCTCAAGGAGTGCGACACCACCGGCACCACCACGAACTCCGGCTACATGGAGGCCGAGTTCACCTTCGACGTCTCGCTGCGCCTGCGCGAGGCGCTGGAGGCCCAGGGCGCGAAGGTGGTCCTCACCCACGAGGCCGACCGCCCCTGGGGCCCCTGCATCGACGAGCGCGCCCGCATCGGCAACGAGGCGAAGGCCGACGCCGTCGTCTCCGTCCACGCCGACGGGGTCTCGGCCGGCAACCGCGGCTACCACGTGATCCTCCCCGCCAAGGTCAAGGGCGGCGGCGCGGACACCGCGGCGATCGTCGAACCCTCCCGCAGGCTCGGCGAACGGATCGCCTCGAACTTCGCCCGGACCACCGGCTCCGACCCCGCCAACTACCTCGGCAGCGGGACCGGTTTGGTCATCCGCGACGACCTCGGCGGCCTGAACCTGTCCACCAGGCCGAAGGTGTTCATCGAATGCGGCAACATGCGTGACGCCAAGGACGCGGCGCAGCTGACCAGTCCGGAGTGGCGCCAGAAGGCGGCCCAGGGCATCGCGGACGGCATCGTCGCGTTCCTCGGCGGGTAGTCCCCTCGGGAGTCCCGCCGGGACTTGGTCACCGCCCCGATCCTGATCGCCGCGGGGAACCTCCGTACCATGGTGCCGCTCGCCCGCTCCAGGCACGTACTGCGGCCGTGGCACCACGAGACGACCGAGACCGAGAAGGACACCTGAGACGTGAACATCCGCTCCCTCACTCGAGGCGACGGCGTGGTGATCGGAGCAGCGGCGCTGCTGTTCATCGCCTCGCTGCTCGACTTCTACTCCACCAACGGCCTGGACCTGCCGAACGTGTGGAGCGCCGACAACCTGGCGCTCCCCACCATCTTCCTGGTCGGTTTCGTCGCCGCCGGGCTGCTCATCTTCGCCCGCCTCCAGCCCGAGGGGCGCAAGGTCCTGGGCCTGCCGCTCACCGCGTGGGGCAGCGTGCTCGCCGTCTCGGCCGCCTGGTCCTCGCTGTGGTCGCTGATCACCTGCCCCGAGCAGCTCGACCTGGGCGCCGGCGCGCTCCTCGGCTTCGTCTCCACCCTGGCGCTGGCCGGTGTGGCGCTGTTCTCCGCCAAGGTCCCGGCGCTGGCCGGCCAGCTGGTGCCGGAGCCGAAGCCCGCCGCCCCCGCCCCGTACGGGCAGCAGCCCCAGCCGGGCGCCGGGTACGGCTACCCGGGCGCGTCGGAGGGTCAGCAGTCCCAGGGTCAGGGCCAGCCGTACGGCAACGCCCCGCAGCCGGTCCCGCCCTACGGCGGCACCCCGCAGGACGCGGGCCAGCAGACGCCCGCGCCCGCCCCGGCCCCGGCGGGGGACTTCTCCCCGTTCTGGTTCGCGGTCCCGGTGGCCCGCCCCCTCTTCGCCGAGGACGGCTCCCCCGCCCCGATCGCGGAGCTCGCCCCGGGCACCTGGTACCTGGCCGTCGAGCAGCGCGGCCCGTCCGTCCTGATCGCCCAGACCCAGGACGGCCGCCGCGGCGTGCTGAACGACACCTCGGGCATCCAGCGCGGCTGATTCCCCGGCCCGCGGCAACGGCGCCCCGCCCTTCCGGGCGGGGGGCCGTTGGCCTTACAGTCGCCTGACGCACCGTCAGAAACGGCTCAGCGGAGGGGATCGTACATGCGCCTCGGACTCGCACTCGGCTACTGGGGCCGCGGCCCCAACCCGGGCCACCTCGACCTCGCCACCGAGGCCGAGAACCTCGGCTACCACTCGGTGTGGACCGCCGAGGCCTGGGGCTCGGACGCCTTCACCCCGCTGACCTGGATCGCCGCCCACACCTCGCGGATCCGCCTCGGCACCGCCATCGCCCAGATGGCCGCCCGCACCCCGACCGCCACCGCCATGCACGCCCTCACCCTCGACCACCTCTCCGGCGGCCGCATGATGCTGGGCCTGGGCCTGTCCGGGCCGCAGGTGGTCGAGGGCTGGTACGGGCGCCCCTTCCCGGCGAGCCCGCTCACCGCGACCCGCGAGTACGTCGACGTCATCCGGCAGGTGCTCCGCCGGGAGGGCCCGGTCGCCCTGGACGGCCGCTTCCACCACCACCCGTACCGCGGCGAGGACGGCACCGGCATCGGCAAACCGCTCAAGCCGATCACCCACCCGCTGCGCGCGGACCTGCCGCTGCTGCTGGGCGCGGAGGGGCCGAAGAACATCGAGCAGACCACCCGGATCGCGGACGGCTGGCTGCCGCTGTACTGGTCGCCGACGCGCACGGACGTCTACCAGGCCTCCCTGACCGACCTGCCCGAGAACTTCATGATCGCGCCGATGGCCCGCGCCAAGGTGTGCGACGACGTCGCCGAGGGACTGCTGCCGGTCAAGGCGATGCTCGGCTTCTACATCGGCGGCATGGGGCACGCGGCCCGCAACTTCCACGCCGACCTCATGGCGCGCATGGGCTACGAGGAGGAGGCCCGCCGCATCCAGGAGCTGTTCCTCGCCGGGCGCAAGGAGGAGGCGGTGCTGGCCGTCCCGGACGCGTTCGCCGACGAGATCTCGCTGATCGGCCCCCGGGAGCGGATCGCCGAACGCCTCGAACTGTGGCGCAAGGGCCCCGTCACCGACCTCCTCCTGACCGCCCCGGACCCGCACACCCTGCGCGTACTGGCAGAACTCAACAGCTGACACAACAGCTGACACAGCGGCCCCAAGTCACCCACCCCCGGGCCTCGTTGCCCCTTGAACCCATCCGGTAGATTCCTGGCAACTGATTCCGACGCTGACGGGGCCGACGTGTTAGAGCTGACGGGGAGCGGAGCCGAGCCGCTGGAGCCGGAGGATCCGCGCCAGATCGGGCCGATCCCGCTGGCGGGCCGGCTGGGGGCCGGCGGCATGGGACGGGTGTACCTCGGCGTGCAGGACGGCCGGTACGTCGCCGTCAAACAACTGCTGGCCTCCGTCGTCGGCGAGGACAAGGACTTCGTGCGCCGCTTCGGGCACGAGCTGGACAACCTCGCCCGCCTGCCCGCCGGCGCCACCGCACCGCTGCTCGGCAGCGACCGCACCGCCCGGCCCCCGTGGTTCGCCACCGCGTACGTCCCCGGGCTCACCCTGCGCGAAGCCCTGGAGCTGAACGGCGGCGCCCTGCCCGCGGACGCGCTGTGGCTGCTGCTGCGGGAGGCGGCGGCGGGCCTGGCGCAGGTGCACGCGCTGGACATGGTGCACCGGGACCTCAAGCCGTCCAACGTCATGCTGACCGTCGACGGCCTCACCCTCATCGACTTCGGCGTCGCCCGGGCCGCCGAGCAGTCGCAGCTGACCCGGACCGGCATGGTCGTGGGCACACCCGCCTACATGGCACCCGAACAGGCCTCGGGCACCCGGGGGTTGAGCGGCGCCACGGACATCTTCGCGCTGGGCTCGGTCCTCGCGTACGCGGCGAGCGGCCGGCCGCCCTTCGGCGACGAGTCGGGGCACGGCGTGCTCTACCGCATCGTCCACGAGGAACCCGACCTGGAGCCGCTGCGGGCCCTGGCGCCCGACCTGGCCGACCTCGTCGCCACCTGCCTCGCCAAGGACCCGGCGGACCGCCCCACCGCCGCCGAGCTCGTCGAGAAGGCCTCGCGCCAGGTCCCGTCGGCGGCCCCGGTCGCGCTGTGGCCGGCGCCCGTCCACGAGCGGCTGTCCGAGCGGGCCGCCTTCGCCGCGGACGTCCAGGAGATCGACCAGCCGACGGTCCCGCTCGCGAGCGGGACGCCGGAGGCGGAGCAGGAGCCGGAGCAGAAGCCGGAGCAGGAGCCGGAACCGGAGGTCATACCGGCGTCCGTACCAACGGCCGCCGTGGGGCGGCCGGAGCGCCGCCGCCCCATCCGTGTCCTCCTCGCCGCCGTCCCCGTCGTCGTGGTCGCGGGCGGTACGACCCTCGCCATCCAGTACCTGCCGAACGTGACCTCCCCGACCGCCGGGCCCAACGGCACCCCGCACTCCTCCGTGTCGGCCCCCGCCGACCCGACCGGCGCCGCGCCGACCGGCACCTCGCCCGGTCCGGCCTCACCCCCGCAGACCCCGGCCGAGGGCACGCCCCAGGACGGCGCCCAGAACGCGCAGGGCGGCGCGGAAGGCGCGGGCGCCTCGGGCGCCGGTGGCACCGGCCCGGGCGGCAACACCGGGACCAGCGCGGGAAGCGGGACCGGTACCGGACCCGGAGGTGGCGGCGGCAGCCAGAACGGCGGCTCAGCCGGCACCGGCAGCTCCGCGGGCTCCTCCTCCGCGCCGCCCCCGACCAGCCCGAAGACCACCTCCGCCCCACCGCCCGCCACGAGCGTCTACCGCTTCCGCAACGGCGAGAACGGCAAGTGCATCAGCCAGGTCTTCGGCTCTTCGAGCTTCGCCGAATGCGCGGGCTCCTCCACCCAGTGGACCGTGCAGGCCCGCTCCAACGGCAGCTTCAAGCTCGTCAACAAGCAGAGCGGCAGCTGCCTGCAATCCAACGGGTTCGGCCAGGCCGTCTTCGTCGGCGACTGCGCGCAGGACACCAGCGTGTCGTGGCGGGGCGGCTCGGGCGGCAGCCTGGTGTCCGACTTGGGCGGCGGCTGCCTCGACCTCGGCATGGCCGGCACCACCGGCCTGCACACGGCGGGCTGCGACGGGGACGCCTCGCAGCGCTGGACGAAGCAGAGTTAGGGGGTGTCGGGGGTCTCGGCCGGGTCCTGCGGCAGCGCCGCCAGCAGCGCGCGCAGGTCCAGCGGCATGACGGCGATGTCGATGGTGCCGCCGCCCTCGTAGGCGCAGGTCACGATCCGCGAGCCGGGATTGATGGACATCCCCTCCCGCACGGAGGGGACCCGCACGCCGGTGGCGCGCCCGCCCGGCAGCGGCACGGGCTCGCCCCGCCGCGGGACCCAGCGGGCCGCGCCCTGGTCGACGTACAGCGTGCCGGTCCGCCAGCGGCCCTCACCGGCCGGCCGGCGCGCCATCCCGGGAATCCCGGCAGCGGGTCCGGCGGCCAGCCGGCGCAGGTGCTTGCGCCGCAGGAGCCAGCCGGCACCGCCGCCCGCGACGGCGATCACCACGTACTCGATCATGCGGCCCATTGAAACAGGCCCACCGGCCCAGGAGGTCAGGCCGCACGCTCGGCCCGCAGGAGCTCCTGACGCTTGGCGACACCTCCCGACATGCGGTGCACGCTGTACGAGCCGGGCTTGTGCGCCTCCTCGGCGAGGTGCTTGGGGATGACCTTGCAGACGAACTCCTTGGCCCTGGCGCCCCGGCCCAGGCTGATGCACTGGGCCCAGTACGACTGGTGGATGGGCTCGGGCCGCTCGTCCGCGATCCGGCTGAGCACCGTGTCCGCGGCCCGTGCGCCCAGCGGCATCGCGGCCTGGCAGCTCATCCGCTGCGGCAGCGCGCGTCGGTACGCAGCCCGCTGCGCGCCGCCAGGTCCGGCACGCCGAAGCCGGCCGTCCAGATGGTCACCTCGCTCGGCAGCTCACGGCCGTCGGCGAGCCGCACGGCGTCCCGGGTCACGGCCGTCACCTTCGCGTCGGAGCCGTCGATGACCGTGATGCCGAGCTGGGCCAGCCGCTTGGCGACGGAGCGGCGGCCGCGGGTGTGCAGGTACGGGCCGAGCACCCCGCCGCACACCAGCGTCACGGCCCGCCCCTGCTCGGCCAGCTCGGCGGCCGTCTCGATCCCGGTCGGCCCGGCTCCGACCACCGTCACGGGGGCCGTCGCCGGCGCGGCGTCCAGGGCCGGCCGCAGCCGCTCGGCCTCCTCGAAGGTGGCGATCGGGTACGCGAACTCCGCGGCCCCCGGCACACCCGGATCGGCGCTGCCGCTGCCCACCGCGTAAACGAGGTAGTCGTAACCGACCGCACCCCCGCCCGCCGGCTCCACACACCGCCCGGCCGCATCGATCCGCACCGCGGCGTCCACGACCAGCCGCACCCCCTCCGCGAGCACCTCCCGGTACCCGACGACCGCGGAATCGTTCCCCCCCACCAGCTGGTGCAGCCGGACCCGGTGGACGAAGTCCGGGCGCGGGTTGACCAGGGTCACGGTCACGCCGTCGCGCTGCGTCAGCCGGTTCGCGGCCATCACGCCCGCGTATCCGCCGCCGATCACGATCACCTCGGTGTTCGGCATCAAGACACCGCACCATCGGAGGCTGTGACGGGCTGTGACCGGGATCACTCGGCGCCGCGGGCTAGCCGCCCAGCTCGGACGCGCTCGGGACCTTGTCCGTGACCTCGGCTCCCGCGCTCCTCCCGGCGTCCTTCACCTCTCCGATGATCTTTTCGAAGGCGCCCACGTCGGCATCGCCCGCCTCGCCCTTGCGCAGCTTCGCACCGAGGTCCTTGAGGGAGTCGATCCCGGCCGTCAGCGGGACCACCGCCTTCGACAGCAGCGGATCGCCCTCGGCGTTGTTCACGGCCGCCTTGAGCCGGTTGTAGGTGAACGCGCCCGCGAGGCCCGCCTTGACGAGCGCGAACGTACGGCCGTCC
The DNA here is from genome assembly GCF_040684275.1 of Streptomyces sp. NPDC091371. Classification (NCBI taxonomy): domain Bacteria; kingdom Bacillati; phylum Actinomycetota; class Actinomycetes; order Kitasatosporales; family Streptomycetaceae; genus Streptomyces; species Streptomyces sp. NPDC091371. The sequence continues at coordinate 6,472 of NZ_JBFBFP010000005.1, read as the reverse complement.
GCGCCCTCCTTGAACTTGCCCTCGCGGTACGGCTTGACGATCCACTGGTACGTCGCCCCGGCCGCGAGACCGGCGTTGGCGACGAACCGCGTCTTGGCGAACTTCTGCGCCTCTTCCGTGCTGGTCGGCGTGGCCGTCCCGGTCACGGTCGCGCCGGTGGCCTTGTCGTCGCCGCCGCACGCGGTGGTCCCTGCGAGCAGCGCGGTGGACAGGAGCACCGCGGCCAGGGCGCGGCGGAGTCGGGCGGTACGGGGTATGGACACGGGTGCCTCCGGGGGCTGGGGGATCTTCCGCAGCCTCGCCCGGGGCACCCGGATCCGCCACTCGGGGGACCTTTCCGGGTCCCCGAACGGGCTAACCGCCCAGCTGGGACAGGCTCGGGACCTGGTCCTTGACCTCGGCGCCCGCGCTCTTGCCCGCGTCCTTCACCCCGTTGATGACCTTGTCGAAGGCGTCGATGTCGGCGTCGCCCGCCTGGCCCTTGCGGAGCTTGGTGCCGAGGCCCTTGAGGGACTCGATGCCGGCGGTCAGCGGGGCCACCGCCTTCGACAGCAGGGGGTCGCCCTTGGCGTTGTCGACGGCCGCCTTGAGCCGGTTGTACGCGAAGGCGCCCGCGAGGCCCGCCTTGACGAGCGCGAACGTACGGCCCTTCGCGCCCTTCTTGAACTTGCCCTCGCGGTACGGCTTGACGATCCACTGGTACGTCGCCCCGGCCGCGAGACCGGCGTTGGCGACGAACCGCGTCTTGGCGAACTTCTGCCGCTCGGCGGAGCTGGTGGGCGAGGGCGTCGCGGCGGCCAGCTCGTCGGCCTCGCCGGCGGCGGGCACCGCGGCCGCGAGGGCCGCCAGCTCGGCGGCCGAGGCCATGGAGACCCCTTCCGCCTGGCCGCCGCCGTCACGGCCGCCGCCGCACGCGGTGGCACCGGCGAGCAGCGCGGTGGACAGGAGCACCGCCGTGAGGGCGCGGCGCAGTCGGGCAGTACGGGGTACGGACACGGGTGCCTCCGGAGACTGAGCTGTCCCCCGCAGCCTCACCCGCCCCGCCCCACGGCGCCCCTTGGGGGGACCCGTTCGGGTCCGGGGTACGCCCGGCCGGGCTCCCGGCGCGGCACCGGGCGCCTCAGCGCGCCGGCCCCGCCACCGACCCCACCACCGGCGCCCACTCCCGCAGACCCGCTACCCGCACACCCCGGGTGCGGTAGTACGGATCGGCGTCGACGATGCGTTCCACCTCGGCGCGGTCGGCGTCGAAGACCAACAGCGCGCCCGAGTCGTCCGCCCAGGGGCCTGCGGCGAGCAGCCGCCCTTCCTCATGGAGCCGGGCGAGGACCGCCCGGTGCGCGGGGCGTGCGGCGAGCCGCTCCGGGAAAGCGGTGAAGGCGAGTTCGAGGATGATCATGCGGCCGACGGTACGGTCTGACGGTGAGCAGTTCAGTATCGGCCGATACATGGCGGGCGCTGGCCTCCGTGCCCCTGCTGGCCTCCCTGTCCGAGGAGCGGCTGCGCGCCCTGTGGTCCGCTTCCCTGCCGCGCCGACACGGGGCGGGCGAGGTGTTGCGCCGGGCCGGCGATCCGGCCGGGCACCTCCTGCTCCTGCTGCGCGGCCGGGTGTCGGCCACCGCGGCGACGGCCGCGGGCCGCGTGGTCCGCTTCGGCGAGTGGGCCGGGCCCTGCGCCGTGGACAAGGTCGCGGTGATCGACGGCCGCGGGCACACGGCCACCCTCACCGCGCTCACCGCCTGCACCGTGCGCAGCCTGCCGCGGGCCCGGTTCGAGGAACTGGTCGACGACGTGCCCTCCGTACGCCGGCACGTGCTGCGGCTGCTCGCCGACCAGGCCCGGCGGCAGCAGGACCGCTTCGCCGAAGCCGCCACCCTGCCCGTCGAGGCCCGGCTGGCGGGCTGGCTCCTGGCGCGGGCCGCCGAGTCCACCGGCGGGCGGGTCGAGCTGCCGGGCACCCAGCAGGACCTGGCCGACCTGCTGGGGACGACCCGGGTGACGGTCAACCGCGCCCTGTCCGGGCTGCGCCGCGACGGCCTGGTCGAGGTCACGGGCCGCACGGTCACGGTACTCGCGCCCGAACTCCTCGCCCTGCGCGCGGCCGCCGGCTAGCCGCCGGGGACGCTTCAGCCGCAGCAGTCGGGCTCCAGCCCGCCCGGCAGCTCCAGCCCCCCGAACACCTGGGCCGTCGCCTCGTCCCCGCCCAGCGCCGCGACGGCGAGCAGCAGGGACCCGGCCGTCCACGTGGTCTGCTCGACCGGCCAGACCGCCTTGTCCTGGAACACGTACCCCGTCCAGTACATCCCGTTCTCGGCGCGCAGGTGCCCGATGGAGCGCAGGATCTCCAGCGCCCGGTCCGACTCCCCCGTCGCCCACAGCGCGAGCGCCAGCTCGCAGGACTCCCCGCCCGTCACCCACGGGTTCGGCAGGACGCAGCGCACGCCGAGGTCCGGGACGACGAACTCGTCCCACCGCTCCTCGATGCGCGCCTTCGCCTCGGGGCCGGTCAGGGCGCCGCCGAGGACCGGGTAGTACCAGTCCATCGAGTAGTGGTTCTTGTCGAGGAACCGCTCGGGGTGGCGGCGTATCGCGTGCCGCAGCGCCCCCACGGCGAGCTCCCAGTCGGGCTGCGGCTCCTCGCGGTGCTCGGCGATCGCCAGCGCGCAGCGCAGCGCCTGGTGGATGGAGGAGGAGCCGGTGAGCAGGGCGTCGGTGACGGCCGTGCCGTCCGCCTCCCGCTTCCAGCCGATCTCCCCGCCGGGCTGCTGGAGCGCGAGCACGCACTCGACGGCCGCGTAGACGGTCGGCCACATCCGGTCGAGGAAGGCGTCGTCGCCGGTGGCGAGGTAGTGGTGCCACACGCCGACGGCTATGTACGCCGTGAAGTTGGACTCCCGGCTCGCGTCCTGCGGCTGCGCGGTGTCCACGCCGTCCGCCCGGTCGGCGTACGCCGCGTACCAGGAGCCGTCCTCGTTCTGGTGGCGGGCCAGCCACGCGTAGGCGCGCTCGGCGGCCCCGTGCTCGCCGGCCGCGTCCAGGGCCATCGCGGCCTCGGTGTGGTCCCACGGGTCGAGGTGGTGGCCGCGGAACCACGGGATGGCCCCGTCCGCCCGCTGCGCGGCGAGGATGCCCGCGACGGTCTCGGCGGCCTGCTCGGCGGTCAGCACCCCGTCGAGGACCAGGTGTTCGGTGCGCCCCGGCGAGCTCACTTCGCGGCGCCCGCGGCGTCGACGGGGAGGTGGGGCTTGGTCGCGTACGCCACGAAGCTCTTGCCGATGAGCGGGTTGAGGGCCTGCTCCGCGTAGCGCGTGAGGGCGGGCTTCTTCATGATGTCCCAGACCAGGAGCTTGTGGTACGCCTTGACCGGCAGCGCCTTGTCGTTGTCGACGCCGAAGGCGCACTTGAGCCACCAGTACGGGGAGTGCAGCCCGTGCGCGTGGTGGGTGCCGTACGGCTTGAGGCCCGCGGCCTCCATCTTGCCGAGCAGCTCGTCCGCCTTGTAGATGCGGATGTGCCCGCCCTCGACCTCGTGGTAGGCGTCGGACAGCGCCCAGCAGATCTTCTCGGGGCCGTAGCGCGGGACGGTGATGGCGATGCGCCCGCCGGGCTTGAGCACGCGCACCATCTCGGCGAGCACGCCCTTGTCGTCGGGGATGTGCTCCATGACCTCGGAGATGATCACGACGTCGAAGGAGTCGTCGGGGAAGGGCAGCGCGAGCGCGTCGCCCTCCATCGCCGTCGCGGTGGCACCGGCCGGGGCCTCGCCGGCCTCCTTCATCGCCGCGAACCACTTCGCGACCTCGCGGATCTCCTCGCCGTTGCGGTCGAGGGCGACCACCTGGGCGCCGCGCCGGTAGCACTCGAAGGCGTGCCGGCCTGCGCCGCAGCCCAGGTCGAGCACGCGGTCGCCTGCGGCGAGCGGGAACCGGGAGAAATCGACGGTCAGCACGGGGTCCTGCCTTCGCGGTCGCGGGAGTGGTGAGGGAGAAACGGAGTCTGGTGAAACGTCACCGCGGACGGCGGGTACGAGCCGCTGCCGCCTGCTCGATGGCTGCGCGGTAGTGCGCGGCGGTGCCCTCGGCGGCCTTGGCCCAGGTGAACCGGGTCAGCACCCGCTCCCGCCCGGCGGCGCCGAGCCGCGCGCGCAGCTGCGGGTCGCCCAGCATCCGGCCCAGCGCGGCGGCCAGCGCGCCCGCGTCGCCCGGGGGCACCGCGAGGCAGGTCTCGCCGTCGGGGCCGGCGACCTCGGGGATCGCCCCGCCGGTCGTGGCGACGAGCGGGGTCCCGGTGGCCATGGCCTCGGCCGCCGGGAGGGAGAAGCCCTCGTACAGCGACGGCACGCACGCCACCTGCGCGCTGCGCACGAGGTCGACGAGCTCGGTGTCGCTGATCCCCTTGACGAAGCGGACCGCGTCCTGGAGCCCGTACGTCTCGATGGCGCGGGCGACGGGACCCTGCTCGGCTCGCTTGCCGACGACGACGAGGTGCGCGTCGGGCTGCTCGGTCCGCAGCTTCGCGAGCGCCTCGACGAGGTGCACGAGCCCCTTGAGCGCGACGTCGGCGCTCGACGTGGTCACGATCCGGCCCGGAACCTCCGCCACGGCCGGATCCGGCGACCACAGATCGGTGTCGGCACCGATGTGCACGACGTGGATCCGCTCGTCGCGCACACCGAGGTGCTCGGCGATCTCCTGCCGGGAGGACCCGGACACGGTCAGCACGGAGGGCAGCCGGCGGGCGACGCGCCCCTGCATGCGCGTGAACCCGTACCAACGGCGCACGGAAGCCCGCGCCATGCGGGTCTTGGCGGCGGCGAGGTCGAGCGCGCGGTCGACGGTGATGGGGTGGTGGATGGTGGTCACCAGGGGCGCCCCGAGCCCACCCAACAACCCGTACCCCAGGGTCTGGTTGTCATGGATGACATCGAACTCCCCGGCCCTGCCGAGCAGATGGCGCCGCGCCCGCAGCGAGAAGGTCAGCGGCTCGGGAAAGCCGCCGGTCCACATCGTGGCGACCTCGAGGGCGTCGATCCAGTCCCGGTATTCACCGCGCTTCGGCGTACGGAAGGGGTCGGGCTGGCGGTAGAGATCGAGGCTGGGCAGCTCGGTGAGCGTCGCACCCGTATCCAGCACCGGATACGGCTGTGCGCCGATGACCTCGACGGAGTGTCCGAGGCGTACGAGCTCGCGCGAGAGGTGGCGGACGTAGACGCCCTGGCCGCCGCAGAACGGGTTCCCCTTATAGGTGAGGAGTGCGATGCGTAGCGGGCGGTCGCCGTCGGTGGCGGAACCCGCGAAAGGGCTCGTCACCATGGCCTCAGCGGTCACTCTCGGCCCCCTTCTCCCTGCACTTTCGCCGGAGCGTAACCGCTCGGATAATGTAGAACAAGTTGCAGACTTGATCCGTTGAAGACCATTGAATCTACCGGCCGGAAACCACACCGTAAGAGGCGGAGCAGGTGATTCGCGCCACGGCTCCGGCGCCTGAGATGCTGGCTCCCGGAGCACGCCCCCCCGCACACACCCCGCAACGACTCGGAACGCCACGGAACGGGACATATGACACCGGAAGCGAAGCCCCTCGCCACCACGGTCACCACACCGGCGTCCCCGCCCCTGACGGAGCGCCAGGAGGCGCGCCGCCGCCGGATCCTGCACGCCAGCGCCCAGTTGGCCAGCCGTGGCGGCTTCGACGCGGTCCAGATGCGCGAGGTCGCGGAGTCCTCCAGCGTGGCGCTGGGCACGCTCTACCGGTACTTCCCGTCCAAGGTCCACCTCCTGGTCGCCACCATGCAGGACCAGCTCCAGCACATGCACACCACGCTCCGCAAGCGCCCCCCGGCCGGCGACGACCCGGCGGCCCGCGTCGCGGAAACCCTGATGCGCGCCTTCCGCGCCCTCCAGCGCGAACCGCAGCTGGCCGACGCCATGGTCAGGGCCCTCACCTTCGCGGACCGCAGCGTGAGCCCCGAGGTCGACACGGTCTCCCGCCTCACCACGGCGATCATCCTGGACGCGATGGGCCTGGAGGCCCCCCCGACGGCGGAACAGCTCTCGGCGGTCCGCGTCATCGAACACACCTGGCACTCGGCCCTGATCACCTGGCTCTCGGGCCGCGCCTCGATAGCCCAGGTCAAGATAGACATCGAAACGGTCTGTCGCCTGATCGACCTGACGGCCACCCCCCGCCCGGAATAGTCCTGAAGCCGCCGGGGGGCGGGGCGGGGGTACGGGTCCACGCGCGTGCGGGACTTTTACCCCCTCGGGGCGTGGTGGCGGGGCGGTGTCCGCCCACCCGCCCCCGGCTGCGGGCGGTGGCTTCGCGGTTGGCGGCGCCCGAACTGGCCCGAATCAGAGATGCCCTGGGGGGTTTCCCGGCAGTCCCATAGTCCTTCCGTGTCGGGCCGGCCTGTAAAGGGCGCTCCTCCTTCGTCGTCGCGTCGCTTCGCGATCGCCTACGGCGACCCTTGACA